>JAFUXZ010000028.1 GCA_017470795.1 Paludibacteraceae bacterium | reverse complement strand
TATCAAAAAGACGGGTACATAGCGGAATCACCAGCTTGACCCAGCCGACGCCGAGAACGCCCCAAAACAGGGAATATAAAAGACAGACTCTGCCGTTGATATTGAGCGGCAGGTGGCTGTAATCCCATGCGACGGTATGAAAGAAGGTTTCCTGTCCCCAGGAGCAAATGTATTCTACGACGGTTCCGCTGACGAAGGCGATCAAAAACACCTGCCACAGCGGTGAATGCTCGAAGTTGACCAGCAGCATCGTTAACAGCACAGCGCCCATGCCGTAAGCAACGCTTAAGTGACCGAGCACCAGTGCTTTCCGGCTCTCGATATAGCCGTTTTTGATAAGACACCACAGGGTTTCGATTCCGTAGCCGAGATAACAGCCGGCAATGAAAATCCATATATACTGATAAAATGAGTATTTTAAATGAATGGACACAGTGCTCTCCTCCGATCATCAATCGCCAATAACTATTACTTGACTATTACCCATCTGTGTATTATAATACAGTTGTAACGCGCGGATGTCAATGACCATTATGGTGACGTTTATATAGTATTACTCAAAAAACAAGGATGTGTGTAGGATGTGTGAAGACAGACGAATCAGAAAAACAAAAAGCTCTATCAAGAGCACCTTGATAGAGCTGCTGCAGGCAAAGCCGATCAATCATATTTCCGTAACGGAGCTGACCTCGAAAGCGGATATCAGCAGAAAAACCTTTTATCTCCACTACAATTCCATTTTTGAAGCAAAGGAGGATATTGATAACGATCTGATCCGAAAGTTAAAGGACATTATCGCTTCCATTCCCTCCGAGCCGCATACTGTAAAAGAGAATAATCTCCTTCTGTTCTTTAAGCAGGTGGATGCGGTGATCAAGAAGCACAAAGCGCTCGTACAGTATTTTATGCTGAATACCAAGCAGTCCTCCCTGTACCTGAAGGTCAAGCAGTTATTAAAGGAAGCCGTGCTGGAGCGCATTGATTATGAAGGCAAGCCCTCTGTCTATAATAATTATCTGGCGGAATTCGTCGTCAGCGGCATTTTATCTACCTATATTGAGTGGAATAACCGCGGACGCGACCTCTCGGATGAAGCGCTCAATGCCATGCTGACAAAGCTCTGCTCCTCCGCTGCGGAGCTGGTGCAATAGGTGATGAGTAGCTGTTTCGCTAGTGTGACAGCCTCGTTTATTCGTGCAGGAGATGGGACTTTCTTCTCAGCTATCGATGGTTTTGCAACGAGTATCTTTAAAGAACGTTTATCCGCATTGCGGTGCCCAAAATTTTGCTGAATGCCCGATACGGCATGCCAAAATTTTGACCGCGGCTGAGTTCTTATTGCTTCCTTCATCTGCCACCGGCAGCGGTCGCAAACGAACCGTTTCAAGTCCCGTTATAAATAGGCAGGAGATGGGACTTTCTTCTCAACTATCGAAAGGTCCACTGGACCTTTCTCCCAATCAGCTTCGCCCTTTGGGCTTGCTTCTTGGAGTTCGTTTCAAGTCCCATCTCCCATCTAAGAATAATACGGTATACTCAGATGAGTATACCGTATTATTGGTGCAGGAGATGGCGCAAGGCTTGAACACGTCGAACCCTCGCCGCTGACCGCTTCCTCAAGCAGCGGAAGCGTAACCTTGCAGTCGTCTCCGCTATAATTCAGCACGAGGACGAACTTGTCGTCATACAAGTAAACCGAGTTCAGGAACGTGTCAACAAGCAACGCGCGGTACTCCGGATCGTCGAACTCTCCACCTCTGAACTTTTCAAGGAAGAACACAATCTGATCGCGCTCGAGCTCCGGCTCCTTCAGCGACTCCTTAGCTATGCCGCGTTCAATATCGGCGCGCTCAGACTCCAGAGCGACGAGTCTTGACTTTGTGCTCGGCGTAATGACGCCAGCCTCGATGGCTGCGAGCATGTTGTCGATCGCCTTCTGGTTCTCCTTCAGACGAACCTCCAGCGCCGACATGGCCGTGTTGTCCTTCTCCCGCTTCTGGTATTCCATGACACGGTCGGCAATAGTCTCGATGAAGTCGTCAGAGTGTACGAGCTCGACCAGAGCCTTCACAACGACGTCCTCGATCCACTCCTTTTTTGCTCGTTCCTTCTTGCAGGTTCGGGCGTATTTTCTGTTGTTACAAGTGTAATAGTCGTAGACCTGACCGGAGCGGCCTGTTCCTCCGTCACCGGTCATAGGAGCGCCACACTCGCCGCAAAACAGCTTCGTCGTCAGCAGGAAGCCGCCGATCTCTTTGCGCCTGCCCGGCGCCTTGTGATTTATTTCAAGCATTTTCTGAACCTTGTCGAACAATGGGCGGTCAACTATGGCCGGGATCCCGTGCTCGTCGTAAATATCTTGATACTCATATATGCCGACGTACTTCTTGTTTTGCAGGATCCGGCGGCAGCTGTTCTTATTGAAAAGACCGCCGCGTCGTGTTCTGTAACCTTCATCGTTTAATTGTTTGTAAATATCGTGCATGCGACGCCCTTCAGCGTATTCCGTGAAGATCCTGCGAACAATGACGGCCTCCTCCGGTACTATCACATACCGACCGTCCGGGCCACTTCCGAGACCATAGCATACACCGCCGAGCGACTTCCTCTCAAGAGCTGAGTCGTAGTTTCCGCGCTTTATGTTCTGGCTGAGGTTTTCACTGTAATACTCGGCGTAGCTCTCCATGATACCCTCGAGGATGATGCCCTCCGGGCCGTCAGGGATCGTCTCGGCCGCGTAAAAAATGCGGACGCCGTTCTTCTTCAGCTTGTACTTATACATGGCCGAGTCGTAACGGTTCCGAGCGAAGCGGTCGATCTTCCACGTGATCAGAGCGTCGAATATGCCACGCTCGCTATCTCTAAGCAACCGCTGGAAGTCCGGACGCTTGTCAGTCTTGCCAGTGAGAGCCTTGTCAACATACTCGCCAACAATCGTGATCCCATTATCCCGGGCGTACTTTTTACACTCGCGCAGCTGTCCTTCGATTGACTCCTCACGCTGTCCACTGCTTGAATAACGTGCGTATATAACCCCGCGAATAAGCGGGCACGCCTCTTTGTTTTTTGCGTTAATCATGCACCCCACTCCTTGCATCTGTTCGCACCATATTCGTCAAGCAAAGCAGTGATGTCGTCGTCAGGAAAACGAACAGACAAACAAGACGATCCGAGTGCGTCAGTAGCGCCGAAAAATTCGGCGCCATGCGGGTATTTGTGAAAAACCCCATCCTCGTCCATGTACTCGTCGTCGGTGAACTTCCTGAGCAGATAAGTGTACAGTTTACGCTTGCATTTTTCAGCACAAGAACCAAGCGAAAAGGACTGACAACCATCAAAAGACGCCACCAGTCCGAGGTCATACAGTTCCTCCAGATCGTCGTCTGAGCACTTGATCCTTCTCTTATACAAAACACAAGAGAGGACACTCATGAGCGTGCGCTGAGCTTCTTGACTTGCCTGTTCTGATAAGGAGACAGAATACTTCAAATTATTATCCATAAAACCACTCCTGCCCCGCCATTTATGGCGGCTTTTTTATTTATTAAATACAGAGTATTGCCCCTGAAAACAGGGGCAACCTCCGCACACCTATTCACTGGATGAAAACCCAGATCTGTTTGCCGTGTCTTTTTTGCTTTATTGCTTCTTATTGCATCGCAGAACCATGAGAGCGGACTCTCGTCCTGCATCGCTCGACTCTCTCCAGAGATCGAGAAGCTCAAGCTCGTCAACCGACAACTCGGGCGTAGGTGGCTGCTCGCCGAAAAACACGCTCACACTCTCAACGTGATAAACGTCGCAGAGCTTCAGAAACATGTCAGCATCCGGCTGCCCTCTGCCGTTCTCCCACGCGCTCACTGTCTGATTGCTTTTACCTATTAATGCTCCTGCCTCTCGTATAGTGAGGCCTGCGCGTTCTCGGTAAAACTTCAAAAGACCGGCTATTTTGAGGCGTGTGTCGTTCTGGCTGTTTGCCATGCCATCACCTCCTCGCCTATCAATATAACATAGGAAAACGCTAAAATCAAGCGGTTTGCCCACATTTTTTATATTTTTTTTGCGAAAACGGCTTGACATTCCACATTTTGTAGGCTATACTTTAAGAGCGCCCAGAAAATGTGGGCAAGAAAGGAGTCAGAACGATGACAAGAGAAGAATTTACAACAAGGACAGGTTTTTATCCCAGCTCTACACTGTACGCAATAATCGAGGAGTCATACACTGAGTTCGATGGAAGCAAAGACGACTTCTGCACGGCATACAAAAAGAACGCCGACGGACTCGCTGAGAAAATTCAGCACGACGCCGACATCGCAAACTTTAACAGGCAGCGCATAATCGACTCTGAAGCTGCAAAGCAGGACGCCGAGATCGAGAAGCTGAAGGAACAACTTGAACGTGAACAAGAGTGGAAACTTCGCGAGGATACCAACAACGTGCAGCAGTCCAGCTATGAAGATTTAAGAGACGACGGCAGCACTCACGAAATGAGCGACGAAGAAGCCAAGAGCCTGCTCTACAACTGGTTCGGCTTCTCTCCTGATAAGGTGAAAATCATCCGCACGATCCCGATCTTCGAGGTAAACAGGCACAGACAACTCAGAAAAGTGGGAGAAACTGATCGCCGCCCGCTCTATAACGCAACCGACTGGAACTACATCCGCTTCGACTGCGGCCGCATGAGTTACGAGCTTTACAACGACGACCTTCGCCCCTATTTATTATAAGCCGAAACGCTCCGCTCTGGAGCGTCTGCCGGACATGGCCTACCGGCACCGACGAGGCGGGCCAAATAAAACGAAAGGAGGCATAAACATGAGCGACGTTATTGCTGTAATCAATAACAGAATTAAAGAGCGAGGCGCCACAATAGTGTTTGTTGCAAAGCGCGCAAATATGAAAACGGACATCTTGAGCAAGACACTCAACGGCAACAGAAACCTGAAGGCGGACGAGCTCGTCAACCTTTGTCAAGTCCTCGATCTCACCCTTGACGACTTTGACAGACAAACAGTAAATCAGTAAAGGAGACGAAACGATGAAACAAACAACCGTGGACAAGCAGGAAGTCACAAAACTGGTTCCCGGTATTGATGACGTCACTGCCGACTCGGTGGTCGACAGATGCGAAGCGCTCGGAGTATCTTCAGAACAACTCGCCAAAGCAGTCAAAGCCATCGCACGTGCTGCACATCAGGCCGCCGTGATTGTTGCTGAGTTCATGATCGACTTCAAGGAGGCACTGGCCAAGAGCTGCGACATGGATCTGCTTCAAGCAATGGCTGAAAACCCGAAACTGACACACCTGTCACGCTATGCTAAGAAGAAACGAACCCGCAAAAAGAACCAGCACATCCTCGAGCGCAAAGCCGCGAGGATCCACAAGAAAAGAGAAAAGAAAGGAGCCAACTCATGAATACAACAGCGATAACTATCACGGCGATCATTTGCTTCACCATCCTCGGGCTCGCGGTTATATCGAGAGACTGGAAGCCGAAGAAATGAAATGGAGACAAAAGACAGGAGGTGAAAAAAGTGGCGACACCTTACAGAGTTTGCCCTAATTGTGGCAGCAACCTCGATCCGTGTGAGCGCTGCGACTGTCAGGACAACAAGACGGAACAGGAGGACAAGCAGCATGACAACCACACAGAACCGGCCCAGAATTGACACGGCAGCGATGCCGGCACAAGAGGCTGACACTCTCGCCCGCGTCATTCTGAGCGCCGCCGCCAGAGCCTTCGAGGATCCTGAAGTGGCGGCAGATTATAAACACTGGAAACAGCAACGAAAACCGAAAGGAGAAAAAGCATGAATTTACAGACCATCTTCCAGAAGTACGCGGCCGTCGTAGTGTTTGACACCGAGACGAGCGGCCTCGACTTCGAGAAGGATCAGATCATCGAACTTGCCGCCATGCGCATCATACCCGGAGATCGTGGCATAAAAATTACACACCAGATGGACACATTCATCAGACTGCCGAAAGGTGAAAAACTCCAGCAAAAGATCACAGACCTTACCGGCATAACTGACGAGATACTCGAGAGCCAAGGAGTAAACAGCCGGAGAGCTGCGTCACAGTTCGCGGATATGCTTAAAGAAGGCCCGACGCTAATGGTGGCTCACAATGCGCAGTTTGACCTATTATTCACCAACAGACTGCTCAGAGGTCAGAAGCTCGGCCCGGTAGACTTCCTTGACACGCTGACCGTCTACAAAGACCGTGCGGCATATCCACATAAACTCGCAAACGCAATCATCAAGTACGGACTCGAGGGCAAGGTTCAAAACAGCCACAGAGCGATCGACGACGTTGCTGCTCTTTTTGAGGTTCTCAAGGCGATGGACGAGGAACGCGACGATCTTCTCTGGTACGTCAACCTGTTCGGCTATAATGCAAAGTACGGTATCAGCGGCCAGAAACTTCGCCGTGTTACATATAGATCACAAGGCTGGAGGAACTTCATGGCGCCGCCGAGTGCTACGCTTCCGAGGTTAGAAAACTACACACCGGAAATTCTCAAAAACTAAGGAGGAGCAACATGGAATACATCGAGCAATTACTCAGACGTAAAAAAAGCACCGCCCCGCATAACAGGACGGCACAGCGTCGGGCCTCTACCGCTACCAACGAAACGAAGCCCGAAAGAATGATAACACAAAGGAACAGAAAAAGCAACAAGAAACGCGCAATCATTGAAATTATCGGACTTGTTATTCTCATGATTGTGCTGATCGTATTGCTCGTCTGCTCTATCAATAGCAACAAGCAAAAGAGCACAACAGCATCCTCAGAAAATTCGGAAACAGTGACAGCTGAGACGATCTACTTCGTGACAAGCGAAGGCACCCCGATCGACATGCAGAACATGACAGCAGCGTGGGCCGCAGAGGCGGGCTTTGAAAAACGCTACGAACTGACTGACGCCGAGCGCTATGAGATTGCGCAGGTAGTAACAGCCGAAGCCGGCGGAGAACCTTATGCAGGCAAGGTAGCGGTCGCACAGTGCATCCTGCAATCAGCTGAGGATGACAACATCAGGCCGATCACAGTGCTCACACGGTACAGCTACACACGCACGAGACCAGAACCAACAGCCGAAGCACTCGACGCAGTCGCTGATGTTTTCGACTTCGGACACGTAGCAACTCGCCAGCCGATCAAATATTTCTACAACCCGGAAATGGTGAGCAGCTCTTTCCACGAGTCTCAAGTCTACGTCATGACGATCAACCACCACAAGTTTTTCAAGGAGGCACCTGCTCAATGATGAATACACTCAGCGATCTCAACAACTACCTGTTTGAGCAAATCGAGCGAATGAACGACGACGAACTCACAGAGGAGCAGCTCCAAAAGGAGATACTCCGATCGCAGGCAGTGACAAAGGTGGCCGAAGTTATAGTCAGAAACGGAGAGCTCGCACTCAAGACAATGCAACATTTGAACGAATACGGCTACGGCACCGGCAGACCTGCTGCGGAACTCGCGCCGGTTCCGGCTATGCTGGAGGCGAAGAACAAATGAGCAGAAGATATCCGCCGGAGTTCCACGAGTTCATGAGAAACTACATACCCGGGCACACAGCCGCAGAGATCTCCGAGGAAGTTCACCGGCGCTTCGGCTATACGCTCTCGAAGTCAGCCGTCAAGAGCTATAAACAGAACCACAAGATCCGCAGCGGCACGCCTCCGGGGCTACCGAAGGGACACCCGAGCAAAGAGTTCCCTCAAGAGATCAAGGACTATATCGCTGGAAACTTCAGAGGCGTCGGCCCAACAGAAATGGCCAAGCGCCTGAACGAGATCTTCGGCACGAAGTACAGCACGAAGCAGATCAACGCCTACTACAAAAACCACGGCCACAACTCCGGGCTGACTGGGCGCTTCGAGCCCGGCCACGTTCCTGCAAACAAAGGAACGCACCCACCAACCAGAGGCAGGATGGCAGAGACACAGTTCAAAGCAGGACACACTCCGCACAACAAGCTCCCGATCGGCAGCATCATCCAAAAGAGCGACGGCTACATGTGGCAGAAGCTCGGAGAAGGCGCCCGGGACTGGAAACAGAAGCACCTGCTCGTCTGGGAAGAAGCAAACGGCCCGATCCCTGAAGGCTACATGATCACCTTCAAGGACGGAGACCACACCAACTACAACCTCGACAATCTCGCACTCATAACACTGGCCGAGAATATCGAGCTCACGCGCAAAGGACTTCGCACCAAGGACAAAGAACTCACCGAGACCGGGATCCTTATAGCGCGACTGAATTGTAAAACCAGAAAAAGGAGACAAAAACATGAGTAAAAAGACACTGGACGCGATTGCGTCAGAACTTGAACCACAGACAGAGGAAGCCGAGCAGGAGCTCGCGCCTGTTATAACCCGCGACGAGCTGGAGGCCATGCAGATGCCGGCAGACCTTCCTGAAGAAGCTCAGAGCGAGCGCAAACCGTTTCGCATAGCTGACGACGACTGCGCAGACTGGGCTGTCAAAAAAATCGCCGAAGAAAAAGCAGAGTTTGAGAGGATCAAGAACCTCGGAGAGCAGGAAATCTCGCGCATCAAGGAGCGCATCGCTCAAGCTGAACGCAGATACAACCAGAACACTGAGTTCCTGAGACAACGCCTCGGCGAATTTTTCGACAGTGTGCCGCATAAATGCACCAAGACGACCGAAAAGTACAGACTCCTCTCTGGTACCCTGACGCTCAAGTATGGTGGCATAGACGCAAAGCGTGACGACACTGCTCTCGTTCCGTTCCTTCGTGAGACCGGACACGAGGAACTTGTCAAGGTCAAAGAGGAGGTTGCATGGGGCGAGCTCAAGAAGCTGCTCACCTTTGCGGGCGACACCGCCATCATGACAGACACAGGCGAGGTCGTTCCGGGCTTAACCATAACTACCAAGCCCGACACCTTCAACGTTGACGTGTAAAGGAGGACAAACATGGCAGAAAGCAAGAAGCAGGCACTTGATCCGAAAGGTCTGAGCCTCTCGCAGAAGTTCGTAGAACTCCGAAAGGCCTGCCCGGAAATCATAAGAAAAAAGCACAGCGACGGCGTCAAGTATAAGTTTGCAAAGATCTTCGACGTGTATGAGCTGCTCGCACCGGCGATGAACGAGTTCGGAGTCGACTGGGACATTGTGAAAGAAGAAGCAACGAGACACTACGACAACGGAGACGCCAAGTTCTACGACTCATACACTCAGCACACAAGGAACGGCGACCGCCTCGTCTGGGTATATGAGGCAGATCTGACACTTCGCTGGATCAACGTCGATAACCCAGAAGAAACGCGAGAAGTCACGCTTCACGCACTCGGAACAAACGACGGAGGCCCGGACAAAGCAAAGGGATCCGCGTGGACTTATTGCCTCAAGTACTACCTATTCGAGAAATTCAACATCGATCAGGGCGAGGACGATCCTGACAACTTTGACCACAGCACAGACGAGGCACAGCCTAACGGGCACACAGGCGCTCGCGGAGGCTCTGGTGGTCAAACTTATCGCCAGACACAACAAAACGCCTCACAAGGCGCTCAGAAGGGCGAAAAACCGCTCTCCAACGCACAGCTGACGAGAATGTACCGTAAAGGCGAGGACGCCGGTGTAACAAAGGAAGGTGTCGACGCTTATATTCTGAAACACTTCAACCTTCAAGAACCCGCAAAAATGACTCGCCAGCAATATGACGAGGTATGCAGCAAGCTGGACGTGCAGAAAGCAGCAACAGCACAGAAAGGAGCACAACCAAATGAATGATGTCAAATTACTCGGCAGGATCACCGCCGACCTCGAACTCAGGAGCACCAACACCGGACGCTCGGTGACGACGTTTACCCTCGCAGTCGACAGAGCGAGTAAAAGCAGCGAGAAGGAGGCCGACTTCTTCACGATCGTCTGCTGGAATAAGCTCGCAGAGTTCGCCACGAGATACCTCGGAAAAGGTCGTCAGATCGTAGTCAGCGGCCGCCTTCAGAACAGAAAGTGGCAGGACAAGCAGGGTCAGAACAGGATCAGCACAGAAGTCATAGCCGACAACCTGTACTTTGCAGACAGCAAGCACGCCGGAGCAACTCATGACACCGGCATCAACTACAACGAGTTTGAGGTGATTGATGACGATGACGACGATCTTCCATTCAACTGATAAATCAAGTAATAAAGGAGGAGCAGGACATGGCATGGATCGAAAGCCATCAGGAAGTCGGACGACATCCTAAGACGAAAAAACTCGCGAGGCTCCTCGGTGTATCACTGCCGGCAGCAGTCGGCCACCTTCACTATTTCTGGTGGTGGGCGCTCGATTTTGCTCAAGACGGACGGCTGGAGAAGTTCGACAACTACGACCTCGCCGATGCAGTTCAGTGGGACGGCGATCCGGACGCCCTTGTGAGTTCTCTGATCGCCTCCGGCTACATAGACGAGACAGACGATGGCCTCATGATACACGACTGGGGCGAGTACGCCGGCAAACTACTGGAAAGGCGTGCAAAAGACAGAGAAAGAAAGAGAGCGGCAGCAGAAGCCGCAGGCGTTCCGCAGTCATTCCGTAGGAACTCCAAAGGAAAAAGCAAGGAAGCCGAAGAAATTCCGAGCGCTTCTTTCGTAACCAACCATAACCAACCAACCAACAGTAACAGTACCAACCATAACCAACCAACCACTGAGTCGTTGACGCTTCTCGAGACGCGCTTCACAGAGTTCTGGCAAGCATATCCAAAAAAAGTCGGAAAAGCGGCGTGCTTGAAGCTCTGGAAAAAACTGAAGCCGACGAAGGAACTGCATGATCAGATCATGAACTCGCTGGCGTGGCAGAAGGACTCAGAGCAGTGGAAACGTGAAGGCGGTCGCTTTATTCCGAACCCGCTCACATGGCTGAACCAAGGAAGATGGGACAACGAACCGACAGAGGTCTCCGATCCTATTCACTCAAGCGGAACGCTCGGAGTGCTCTCCGAAATAATCACAGAGGAAGAAGGTGGCACTATATGACGAGGGCGGACGCAGCCAAGCTGATCGCGATCATCGTCATGGCCTACCCTAACTTTGACAAATTCAAAGACGACGAGCACATCAAGGGAGTCGTGAACATGTGGGCGACAATGTTCGCGGATGACGACGCCGGTCTGGTAGGTCTGGCTGTTAAAAAACACATAAGCGTCAGTAAGTGGCCGCCATCGGTCGCAGAAATTCGCGAGATAATGGCCGAGATACAACACCCGGAGCTCATTCCTCCGGATCTGGCGTGGTCAGCTGTTCAGGATCTCATGAAGGCAAAAGGCGAGTATGGACTCTATGGCAGTTTATACACCTACCTGCCGGAACTAATTGCCAGAGCGGTCGAAAGTCTCGGAGGATATAACGCCATGTTCAAGCTGCACGTCTCTCCATACAGAGACGGAGGCAAGCCCGGCATGGATCGCGTCGCCTTCATGGCTCAATACACGCCGCTATATGAACGCGAAAAGAGCCGAGCCATGTGCGGCACAGCGTTGACCGCTGCAATAGATAACACAACAGCAAAGATAGACAACCCGGAAAGCGAGAAGCTCAAGAGGCTCCAACAAAAGAGACAGGAGGAAGAAGAACGCCACCGTCGCTTCATGGAAGGACACAACAGCAACATCTCGCTTCTCGCATCCGGGAACGAATAAGGAGGTGACGGCATGAACATCGAAAACGACAGAACCGTCAGAAGGCTCAGAGGACAGCAGTCCAGAGCTGCGGGAGAGTATTTTGAGAACTTGCTCTCCGGCTCGTGCAAATGGTATGCCATGAAGGGCCTCGCAAAAATTGAAAAGACACCGGAACCGATGAAACCGCTCAGAGCACCGAACCGACAAGGCCAGTTCCTCGCCTGCTTTACAAAGCAAGCACAGCCTGACTACAAGGGAACACTCAAAGGCGGCCGCGCCATAGTGTTTGAGGCAAAGCACACAGAGGCCGACAGGATCGAACGCAAGCGTCTGACACAGGAGCAACTCGACGACCTCGAAGCGCATCACAAGCTCGGAGCTCTATGCTTCGTCGTGGTTAGCTTCAACCTTCAGCGCTTCTACCGCGTACCGTGGATGGTCTGGAGAGACATGAAGCAAAGGTACGGCAGGCTGTACATCAAGGAGACGGAGCTTGCCGCGTTCAGGATCCCGGCAGTCGGAGGTACGATCAAGCTACTCGATGGACTTCTTAATGAGAAGCCAATCAGAGACGACCGATGTGTGTGCTGCGGTGCATACATTCCGGAAGGCACACAGGTGTGCTCCCACTGCAAAAAGGAGGTAGAAGGATGATACCGTTCCCTGACAAAAAATACAGCATAATTTACGCAGATCCTCCGTGGGGCTATCAAAACAAAGCAACGAGAGCGGCCGCCACAAAGCATTATAATACAATGACGACTGCGGAACTTAATGACATGAAAATCGGCCGCGGGGGGGGGGTATAGCCGCTGACGACTGTGTCCTCTTTATGTGGGCCACCTTCCCGATGCTGAAAGAAGCCATTGAGCTGATAGAAGCGTGGGGCTTCACATATAAAACGATCGCCTTCAACTGGATCAAGCAAAACAAAAAGAGCCCGGGACTGTTCTGGGGGCTCGGAAACTGGACGAGAAGCAATTCAGAAGTTTGTCTGCTTGCAACAAAAGGAAAACCAAAAAGAGCAAGCGCGGCAGTCCACAGCGTAGTCGTGGCGCCGATCCAGAAACACAGTCAAAAACCAGAGGAAGTTCGAGACAGGATCGTCGAACTCATGGGAGACTTGCCAAGGATCGAGCTCTTTGCAAGAACCACAGCTCCCGGATGGGATGCGTGGGGCAACGAAGTGCCGGAAACGGCAGAACAGGAGGAATAGCATGACAAAATTGTTATGCGTGCCCTGCTCCATAAAGCTGGGCGAAACTAAAGATGTCAAACTGGCAAGACATCACAGGGACAAGATCACCTGCTCAGAGTGCGGCCGTCGTAGATACGGCAACGAGTACGAAATCAGCAGGAAGAAATCAAACAAAAAAAGAACCACCAAAACAAAAACGGAGGAATAGACAATGGGTACCACTAATATCACCAAAGAAACCCGCCGCGAGAGCTATGACAACATACTCCCGAAAACAAAAGACCGCGCCCGCCTCGTTCTTGAGACTCTCGGCGCCAAAGAAATGACAGTCAGCGAGATCACCGAGGAGCTCGTTGCATCCGGCAGGATCCCGTACTTCAACCGCAACTTCGTCGCGCCTCGCCTCTCCGAACTGAAGGACATGGGCGTCGTCGAGACTTGTGGCAGAAGAAAAGCAACCAGATCGGACTCTACTGAGGCGGTCTGGCGCCGAACGGAGGTGAAAGCGTGAGTAACTTCTCAACATGCCGCAGCTGCGGCGCGAGGATCATCTGGATCAAGACTGTCAACGGGAAGGCTATGCCGTGCAACGCCGAGCCGCTCACATTCAACAGAGGAGGCGGCCCGGAGACATTCGTGATGGAGTCCGGGAAAGTGGAACGCGGAAAAAGAGACCGTGACGGTGAGCTCACTGGCTACATCAGCCACTTTGCAACCTGTCCGAACGCAAGCAGGCACAGGAGAAGAAAATGAGCGATAGGTTGACACTTCTCAAGACGGCCGTCGAAAAATATGGCCAAGAGGCACAGATGAAGATGGCAGTCGAAGAAATGAGCGAACTGACAAAGGCGATCTGCAAATTCTGGAGAACCGAAGAAGGCACCACGGAAAGAGATCAGGCGGTTGAGAACATAATCGAAGAAGCCGCTGACGTTCAGATCATGCTCGACCAACTACGGATAATGTTCGGCAGTACGAAAGACGCCGAAATGGTAAAATTATCACGACTTAGAAAACGGCTAACAAGGAGGAAAGAACAATGAGCCAGAACCAGAACAAAAACCAACAGCAGCAGCTCAGCAGAAGGACGTACAAATTCATCAAAGGGATGGATCGCGCCCAGCTCACTGCATACGTGCAAAAGGTCTACCTCACCGGCTTCGAGGCCGGCAGAAAAGCAGGCACGCCCGACGTCCTGTTCAGAGCGATCAAAGAGGCACTCCTCTCGACTGAAGGTATCGGAGAGATCAGAGCCGACGCCATCATGGAAAAGCTCGCCGGGCTTATAATTCCGAAGGAGTCCGTAGGAACTCCGACGGAAAATGACGGAAAAGACGAGGAGGTCGCGGAAGATGGCAAGGAAATCGACGCCGGCCAAGAGTGAATACGAAGCAGCGGTCGAAAAGCTGACAAAATTCTGCGAGGATCGCACAGATCTCGCGCCTATGATTGTTGACGACAACTACCCGATCATGGTGATATTTTACCCCAACTCGCAACTGTCGCTTTTTGCAGACGATAACGTCGACAACAACGGAGAAGTGAACAGCCTGACCGTAACCGTCGGTCTAAGCACTTCAGTTAAGTCGACGCTCAAGTTCAAAATGGACGCTAAGCTCCTGAAGAAGCTGATCAAACTCGCCGAAGCTGTCGGCAACCTTTACTATCACGCCTTCAGAGAAACAGAAGGCGAAAGAACAAAGGCAACGCGCCCGAACTATGTGGCGGATGGATACGCTGACGGGGTACCGTGTTATGACACAGCGTACTGCCCGACGTGCGAGCACGAGTTCGAGGAAGGCGTCAACGACTGGGAGAGTGCCTACTGTCCGGACTGCGGTCAGAAGCTTGACTGGTCTCCATATCCAACAGAAGAAAAAGAGTAACGGAGGAAAGAAAAATGGCTACAATCACAACAAAAAAGACCACAACAAACACATGGAAAAAACTCAGAGACATGCCGCTCGCCGCTGGCACAGAAATTACCGACACACTGAAGGACGGCACGTCCATCACGTTCGAGGTCGCAGCTCTCGACGTCTACGGCGCCAAGAAGGTGCTCGTCTGCAAGGACTGTCTCGAAAAAGAGCACAGCATGAACAAGAGAGCGACCAACAAGGGTGGCTGGGCTGCTTCGGGTATGCGCGAATACCTCAACAACACGGTGCTCGACGTGCTTCCCGACGATCTGAGGGCTGTCATCGTTCCGAGAACCATCAAGCAGAAGCTCGACGGCGAGACAGTCGAGTGTGAGGATCAGATCTGGCTCCCTTCTATGACTGAAATGTTCGGAGAAGGCGCATGGGGTACGGATGCAGACCTTGAGGACATCCACTTCCCGCTCTACTCGACAGAAAAGAGTCGCGTCAAAGAATGTGCCGACCACGGAACGTGGTGGTACTGGCTCCGGTCTCCCGTTGCGACGAGCTCGACGGGCTTCGGTTATGTGAACAGCAGCGGCAGCAGCGGCAACAACTACGCATCGTACGCTGATGGCGTGGCCTTCGGCTTCTGCATCTAATCATAAAATCTGAAAATCTGCCCGCCGAATAGTGCGGGCAGGTATAATAAAAGAAACAAAGGAGGGCCAGACATGGCAAAGAATAAAGCACCAGAACCGCTTCCGGAATATCAGACAACAGCGACGCCGAAGGCATACGCCGGAGGGATCCCGGTATTCTGTGCGCACGATGCGATCGTCAAGACGTCAGAAATGAGACCGAACCCGAAGAACCCGAACGAGCACCCGGACGATCAGATCCGACTGCTTGGAGAGGTGATCCGCTCAAGTGGATGGCGTGGGCCGATAACGGTTAGCACGCGCTCCGGGCTTATCGTCCGAGGGCACGGCCGACTTCTCGCCGCACAGCTTGAGGATCTCGAGGAGGTTCCAGTGGACTATCAGGACTACGCGAGCGAAGCCGAGGAGTACGCCGACCTCGTCGCAGACAACAAGATCGCAGAATTGTCTGACATCAACAACAGGAAGCTCGCCGACATTTTCGCGGACATTGACACCGGAGAGATACCACTCCAGCTGACCGGCTATTCTGAGGACGAAGTCGAGAACCTCGTCACCGCACTGTCTGAAGCCGTCCACAACGAACTACAAGATCCCGACATTGAAATCGAGGTACCGAAGAACCCAGTCACCAAGTACGGAGACCTGTGGCTGCTCGGCAAGCACCGCGTCCTGTGCGGAAATTGTGGAGAGCCTAAAGACAAGGAACTCCTGCTCGGAAGCGACACACCGGAGATACTTCTGACGGATCCGCCATACTGCTCAGGTGGTCAAAAAGAGGCCGGCAAAAGCAAGGGCTCAATCGGAACAGTCAGAAAGACCGGCGACAAAGTGCCGATGATTGCGAACGACATCCTCAGCACGAGAGGGTACCAGAACTTGATCCGGGCAGCGCTGAAGGATCTGCCGTGTTTGTATGCTTATATATTCACGGACTGGCGCATGTGGATCTATCTGTTCGACTTGACAGAAGAAGCCGGCTTCGGAATAAAGTCGGAGATCGTCTGGGATAAAGGCACGCCGGGCATGGGTGTCGGATGGAGGTCACAGCACGAACTAATCATGTTCGCAGCACGAGCAGCGACACACTTCGACGGTCACAAAGGGTATGGCAACGTGCTCTCCGTCTCAAGATCAGGCAACGAACTGCACCCGACACAGAAGCCGGTCGAGCTACTCGAGAAGCTGCTCGACAACAACGACTTCGCTGAGGGCGTCTACGATCCCTTTGGTGGATCTGGCACGACACTCGCTGCGTGCGAAGCGGCAGGTCAGAAGGCTTACATCATGGAGGTCGATCCGAAATACGTGGACGTTATCGTTCGCCGATACATACACATCAGCGGCAAGAAGAACGTCCGCTGCATCCGTCAGGGAGAGGAGCTCGCCCGCGAGGAGTTCGCGGCCATCTTCGACGACCTGAGCGCAGAGGAAGGAGGTGACGAGGAGTGATGCACCTGAACCATGGAAGAAAAAGACACAAGCACCAAAGCGATCAAGAATAGGTTCCGGGCATACGCCGACCTGCTCCGAGAAATCGACAACCAAAAGGAACGGCTCGACAGGCACGTGGCAAGCATGGGCCCCGCCTCTCCGAACGTCACCGGCATGCCGCACGCCAAAGGAGGACACCACAGCAAGGTCGAGAGAGACGTCGAGAAAAAGATCGAGCTCGAGGAACAGATCGCCGAACTCGTCGCGGAGGAACGCGAGGAGCGCAAAACGCTCGAGCACACCATCAGAAGGATCAAGAACCCGGACGAACGTGCAGTTCTAAGGATGCGCTATTTTGACCGCGAAGAATGGCAAGACATCACTCACTCCCTGTTCCGAAAAGCGAAGGACTACAAGAGGAACTTCACTAACTACCAGCGCAAGACATACAAGATACACGGCGCTGCTCTTGTGAGCTTCTCAGAGGCGTTAAAAACCGAGGGTATGAACTTATAAGGGCAACGGCACGAAACGCCACCACAGGCTAACAAAGAGGCACAAAACGGTACAAAACGGAATAGACGGGAAGAAAGAAGAATAAAGAGGCAGCGCACGGTACAAATTATATCGCTATAATGTAGAATGAACCAAACCGTCGAGGAGACACAGAGCTCCCCGGCGGTTTTATTTTATACCACAAGAAAGGAGGCAGCACCGTGTCAACACCAAAAGGCGCACGCGGCACGCTCAATATCTTCATCAAGAACCTCGAGCAAGTACAGGCCGAGAGCAAAGACATCCAGAAGAAAGCAGAGAAGGCTGTTAAGCGTACAGTGTCAGACTTCAAATCGAGAGCGCCGGCGTGGATCAGCGCGGCAGTCGTCGAGGAGTACGGCATCAAGAAGTCAGATGTCAAGGACGCAATCAGCGGGAAGAAAAAAGCCGGCAGCATAAACGTGGGCGGCATAGTCGTCGACAACGTGGCGATTGAGTACCGAGGCAGACCACTGACGCCGACACACTTCAAAATGCGACCGACCAAACCCCCAGCCCGCAGAGTCAAAGACTTCAGACGAGTCCCGGGCTCAGGTGTAGGAGAAGGCAGCAAGGTCGCGATGGTCAAGCCGCCGGCGCCGTACAAGATCACGGCAGAGATTAAGAAAGGCAAGCGCGTGCAGCTCAGTGCCGACGCCTTCCTCGGATCAAACAAAGGCGCGGGCAACATACCATTCCAACGCACGGGCACAGGCCGCACTCCGATCAAGTCTATCAAGACAGTCAGCGTCCCGCAGATGGTAACGAACGAGAAGGTCGCCGAGAAGATCACCGAGAACATCAACGAGAACCTCGGCAAGCGTCTCCAGTACCACCTCGAGCGAGAGCTGAAGAAGTAAGAGGCGGGCAGCCAAGGCAGAGCACGGCACCGAAGCCAGCCAGCGCAGCCGCAGCGCAACAATACAGCGGAAAAAACAAAGAAAAAAGCGCGAAAGAGGGACGAAGCACGACCGAACGCGGCGAAAAATTTTCGCGGTAGGTTCTTCCGGCGGCAAAAATCGCCTGCGGTGCTCGCGAGCCCAAAAATCGCGCAGTCAATAAAAAAATTTTTTAGGCCGTTTCGTTTCGCGAAAGGCCTCGGAAGGAGGGACACCATGCCGGACAACAAAGCGAAGCAGAACCTCGTCGACAGCAAGACCATCGCCATGATATTCGACATGGGAGTGCGTAACGTTCAGCTGCTCGCTCAAGAAGGAACGATCACAGCGATCAAGAAAGGAAACGCCAACAAATACGACCTTCTGCCGACTATCAAGCAATACATCAAATACCTGAAAGAGAAAGCCAACGGCCGCCAAGAGAGTAGCAAGGACGCAGAGCAAGAAAGCATAAAGCTGAAGGCCGAGGCAGACCTCAAAAGAAGCAAGGCCGACATGGCCGAGCTCCAGCTGAAGGAGCTCAGAGGCGAAATGCACAGGAGCGAAGATGTCGAGGCTGTCATGACTGACCTCATCTACACGATACGCTCGATGCTGACAGCTCTCCCCGGTCGTCTGGCCGTTGACGTCGCCGGTGCGGCTACACCGGCAGAGGCGTCGGAAATCATCCGCGCCGAAGTTTACAAAGTTCTTGAGGAGCTCGCCGGGTATAAATACGATCCCGAAGAATATGCGCGGCGGGTACGGGATCGAGAAGGATGGAGAGAGCTCGCCAATGGCGGGGACGACGAGTAAAAAAGCGGCCGCAAAACTGAACAAAGCGATCTCCGGCGCAGTTCGGAACTTCAAACCACCGGAGAACCTCACAGTCGACGCATGGGCTGACAAGCACCGCCGCCTCTCACCCGAGTCGTCAGCTGAGGCAGGCCCGTGGAGAACAAAGCGAACCCCGTATCTCGAGGAACCGATGAAGGCCTTCACAGATCCGAAGGTTCACAAGATCGTCATGGTCGCAGCCTCACAGGTCGGAAAGTCAGAGCTCGAGCTGAACATAATCGGCTACATCATAGACCAAGATCCCGGCAGCATCTTATACGTACACCCAACCATCGACGACGCGAGAAAGTTCAGCCGCCTGCGTGTCGCGCCTATGATCAGAGACAGCAAGACTCTGAAATCGAAAGTTCACGAGGTCAAGGCACGCGACAGCGGAAACACTATCCTCCAGAAGTCGTTCCCGGGCGGCATGCTGACGTTGACAGGCTCAAACAGCGCCTCGGCGCTTGCTTCAACACCCGCCCGCTACATTATCGGCGACGAGCGAGATCGCTGGGCGGTAAGTGCAGGAACCGAGGGCGATCCGTGGGCGCTTGCGGAAGCACGTCAGGCGACGTTCTACAACGCGAAAGCGGTGGAGGTATCAACGCCAACAATTAAAGGCGCCAGCAACATCGAGACGAGCTTCTACCAAGGAACGCAGGAGCACTGGTGTCACCAGTGCCCTGAGTGCGGCGAGTACAGCGAGATCGTGTTCGACGACATCAAATTCGAGCCCGAAGCCGTCAAGGTAAGAGGGAAAAAGACGTGGAATATCAAGAACGGCGTGTCGTGGTGCTGCCCCGAGTGTGGCTGCCTCGTATCAGAAGAAAGCATGAGGCGACAGCCTGCACGGTGGGAAGCAGAAAACCCGAACGCGTACAACAAAGGCGTCCGCTCGTTCTGGCTGAATGCCTTCTCCTCTCCGTGGACTCCGTGGGAGAAGATCGTCATCAAATTCCTTGAAGCAAAAGACGATCCGCAACGTCTGAAGGTAGTCTACAACACTTTACTCGGACAGCTCTGGGAAGATCGCGGAGACCTCGAGGACGAGGACAGCATGCTCTCAAGGCGTGAGGACTATGGAACACGAAAAGACGGCACTCCCGTCGAACTACCTGAAGGCGTGCTCGTTCTCACGTGCGGCGTCGATACACAGGACAACCGTCTGGAGTACGAGGTCGTCGGTCACGGAAAGTTCGGAGAGTCGTGGGGCATCGTCAAGGGCTATATCATGGGACGGCCTGACACGCCTGAGGTGTGGCAGAGACTTGACGACGTCATTGATCACGTTTACACGTTCCAAAACGGCAGAGGCCTGAAAATATCTATCACCTGCGTGGACTCTGGTGGCCACTTCACGCAAGAAGTCTACGAGGCCTGTCGTGCACGACTTCATAAACATGTTTTTGCCATCAAGGGTAAAGGTGGCGACGGGATCCCGCTCGTGTCGCCTCCCTCAAAGGTGGCGATCAGAGACAATAGGCGCGTGACCTGCTGGCTCTACACTCTCGGAGTCGACTCTGGCAAGGCGACCATCATGGGAAACCTAAAAGCGCAGGAACCGGGGCCAAGGTATTGCCTCTTCAACAAACACCCGGACGCAGGCTACGATCTGAACTTATTCAACGTACTGCTATCCGTGATACTTGTATTGTCGAGC
>JAFUXZ010000239.1 GCA_017470795.1 Paludibacteraceae bacterium | reverse complement strand
TTGTAGACTTTCATGTTGTGCGCTATTGTACGACAAATTTTGCCGATTGTTTTCCTTGATGTATGATATAAAGTTGGTGCGGCGTGAATTGCTGTATCCGGTAGTGAACCACCGCCTCATCACCGCTGTATGTGCTGACAACGTGGCCATTGCAATCGCTGATGCACAAGGGAGTGTCAGTGTCCGGGCGGATGATACAGATTCGGTTCTCTCCGTCCTGTTCGTGAATGATCATCGGGAGCTCTTTGCGTTTCTGTTTGCGGGTGGAGAAGGAGAGCTGATTGGAAGGGCGTGAGCGGTAGGTTTTCCCGTCTGTGTCTGTGATGCGCAGGTGAATGTCCCACTTGTACGTTGTGTTATCCTGCAGGGTCAGCAGAGTGAGGTCGGTCTTGTCAGATGCTATGGTGTCTGTGAGCAGATGATTGTCGTCATCGCTCAGGCTGATGATGTAGACTGTCTCGACAGAGTCACGGGCAGCAGCAGACCGCATGTCGGTGAAGCATAGCCTCGCACTGCTGACGCCTATGTCGGTTGTCGTGTCGGCATGGGGAGGAGTGATGTCGTACGGGCAGCCGCCAAAGACGTCGAACATGATGCTTTGCTTCTCGGCATACAGGTTGTCGACCATAGTGATGTGCGCACCGCTCCATAAGTCCAGCGAGGCCTCATCGCCCGTTGTATATGCGCCGCCGGCGGTGCTGCTGCTGCCGTCGGGTGCTTTCAGGTAGATGTGCATGTGGTTGTTGGGTGTCTGCCTGCTGCCGTCATAGTTGTTGGGTATGTTTTGCTGCCACAAAGACTGATTGTAGTCGATATGCCATATCAGGAGACCTTCCTCCGGAAGATACTCATCCCATCCGGCTTGGGTCCGGTATTCTAAGAGGAAAAACTCAGACGGAGAGGGCGATGTGCCGGACAGATTGTGCGCCATGCGGGCGACCAGATAGGCCGTAGTCCCGGTTGATTCGTCAGATGTACTTATGGCGTCCAGCGTGGCCGTTTCAGGCACGGTGAGTTGTTTGGGCTGCTCCCAGCCCATGAAGAAGCGTGAGTAGGCTCCGTATAGCGGCGGCGTGCGCCCATCATTGTTGTAGCAGCCATAGTCCATGATGTCCCATTCGCCCATGGTCTTTTGCTTGCTGTCTGTCGTATGATAGAAATCGGGAAGCCCGAGTACATGACCGAATTCGTGACAGAATGTGCCGATGGGGGCTCTTGTAGTCCCCGTGTTGCCGGTCAGTTCAGACGTGCAGGCATAGTCAGCAATGCGTTTCCCGTCAAAAGTAACGGCGTTGACGGTCCCCTCATAGTTGCCGTTGCTTCCATATTGTCCGGTGGGATAGACGACCCACCGATGCGGCCAGATGGTGTTTGCCGATGCACCTTCAGCCTCATTGTATCCGGCATAGAAGATGAATACATTGTCAACAAGCCCGTCATTATTGAGGTCGTAGCGTGAGAAGTCAATGTCTTTGTTGGCCAGGCTGCATGCCTCGGCCACCATGTAGGCCGGCCGTTGATCACTGCCCCCCGAATTGGCTCCATAGTATGCCATCTCATGAGCTAACTCGTACGGGCCATAGACGTCAAATTGTGGAGTGAACAGGCCGCCGCTGCATGCTCTGAAGTAGTCAACGGCAGACCCCGTTGCCCCATTCTCGTGATATCCCTGTTGGTTGAGAAGTCTGTCAAAGTCAGCCTTTGCCGTCGGACTGCTGAAGCCCCTGTCCTTGAAACTGACCAGCAAAACAAGCGCACGCGGACTTCCTGTCGTGGGATAGCCGATGCTGTATGCCGCAGGGGTTCGGTTGACCTGTCGGATTTTGCGCTTCTCCCGGACCGCCCTGTCCTGTATGTTAATCAGATGGCCGGTACTGTCGGCAACCAATAGGTTGTCTGATGTATCTGCGTACCACCTGTTCCATTCGTCTCCCTCGATGCGGACACGTACAGAACTGCCATCCGGCTGCGTATAGTTGATCCATCCCGTACGAGCCGGTACAGACCATACGGTGAGGCATACAAGTAGCAGAAGTAGGAGTATGTTCGTTCTGGCTGTCATGGTGACAGGATGCGGCAGATGTCGGGATTATGATGTGATGGCGTGCCTGATCTCATGGCGCATCCCATCGTGTGCAAGTATGGTATTCGGGAAAATGCTGCGGGCTTCTTCAAATAGCCGGCCTTGGTCTGCATGACGTGCTGAGAAGTGCCCGATAATGAGTTGGCCGACCTGCGCCTTTTGAGCAATAGTAGCCGCTTGGGCCGCTGTGCTGTGCATGGTGTGACGCGCACGTTCGGACATCTCCGAACCGAATGTGGCTTCGTGATACAGACAATCAACTCCTTGTATCAACGGAATGATGCGCTCATTATACGCCGTGTCCGAACAATAGGCATAGCGCAGGGGAGATGTGGCCGGCGTGGTCAGTTGCTCGTGCGGAATGTACGTGCCATCTTCTGTCGTGAACCCTGCTCCCTGCTTGATGAGGTTGATGCTACTGTGTGGTATGTTGTATCGGCTGATCTGTTCGGGGAGAATGTGCGGCAGGCGGGGCTTTTCCTCAAACAGAAAGCCGGCGCATGGAACCCTGTGGCGCAGAGGGAGAGTGCTGACGCAAACCGACCGGTCTTCGTAGATGACAGCATGCTCCTTGGGGTTGAATGGTTCAAAGTGAACTTTGTACAGCATGCCGTCGCCATGGTAGTTGATTAGCGGTTGCAACAGCCGTTCGAGGTCGGGCTGTGCATGAATATACAGGTCGGCTGTGCGTCCCAGCATGCCCAGAGTGCAGATTAACCCAATCAGTCCGAAGCAGTGGTCGCCATGCAGGTGTGAGATAAAGATGTGATTCATGCGCGACACGCGAACGGGCATTTGCCGCATGCGGATTTGCATTCCCTCGCCGCAGTCAATCAAGAACTGTTTGTTGCGAAGTTCGAGCAGTTGCGAACTGGGTAGATTGCTGCGTGTCGGTAGAGCCGATCCGCAGCCCATTATGGTGACGGTATTGTTCATCCGTTAACTTCAACGATATTTGGAGATGATGCCTGCTCAGCATCTTGCGGGGTCGGACGTGATTTCTTTTTCAGCTCAAAGTCGCGACCCAGATAGTTTTTCCGTACGACAGGGTTGGCCGCCAATTCTTCGGGACTACCGTGAAAGAGAATCTTGCCTTCGAAAAGCAGATAGGCGCGGTCTGTAATCATTAGCGTCTCATCCACATTGTGGTCGGTAATCAGAATACCGATGTTTTTGTCTTTCAGATGCCATACAACATCTTGAATCTCCTGTACGGCGATGGGGTCGACACCGGCGAACGGCTCATCCAGCATGACGAAGCGCGGTTCAATGGCAAGACAGCGTGCAATCTCGGTGCGTCGCCGCTCTCCGCCCGACAAGCGGTCACCCAGATTCTTACGTACATGGTTAAGATTAAACTCTTTGATAAGTTGCTCCAGTTTTTCTTTCTGATAGGCTTTCGGAAACTTGGTCATCTGTAAGACAGAGCGGATATTGTCTTCGACCGACATCTTGCGAAACACGGATGCTTCTTGGGGGAGGTAGCCGATTCCAAGTTGGGCGCGGCGATACATTGGGTAATCGGTAATGTCTTTGTCGTTCAGGATGATTTTTCCGGCATTGGGAGTGACGAGCCCTGTGGTCATGTAGAAAGTGGTCGTCTTTCCTGCTCCGTTGGGTCCTAAAAGCCCGACAATTTCGCCTTGATGCAACTCTATGCTTACATCATTCGCTACGGTGCGCTTTCCATATCGATTGACGAGGTGCTCTGTGCGAAGCACCATATTGTCGGTGTAGTCGTTTTCCATAACTTATTGGGTATTACGGGGGCAAATATACGATATTTCTCTTGCTTGTGGCTTATGCTTAGCGGGTTATGCAGTCGGCTTGTCGTGAACAATCCATCCCGAGACTGTCACATGGGCATCGGGCGTCTCTACATGCACACTCTCATGTCAGCCAAACGGGTTGCGAAAGCATCAGCGTGTACTTTCTTCACATTGATTCTGAGCGTGCAAGAGTCTGCCTGATAGTCAGTCGCGATAATGTTGACTCCATACTCCTTACATAGACGCATGACACTTCTCTGATGCTCGTATGCAAATTTTATCTGCATCTCAACCATTACGTCACGGGTCACAATTTCAGCTTGATTGAGTGCATCAGAGGTCGCTTCTCTGTATGCCACGACGAGACCGCCCGTTCCAAGTAGAATTCCGCCAAAATAGCGTACGACAATAATCAGGATATCGGTCAGATTGTTTGCGTTAATTTGGCCAAGAATCGGACGTCCGGCTGTACCGGAAGGTTCTCCGTCATCGCTCGAACGGAACAAATTGTGCTCTGCACCAAGCATGTACGCATAGCATACATGTCTTGCATCGTGATATTGCTTTCTGTATTGCCTGACCATCTCTTTGGCTTCGTCCTCATTCTTTACAGGCATGGCAAAGGCAAGAAACTTACTCCCTTTGTCTTTATATAGACCTTCTGATAGTCCTGTTATAGTGAGATAGGTGTCGGCCGTCATGTACAAGTGTAGGGATTATCAGTTTGTGTGTTTTGACAGGTATGTTATTTGTGACATTTAATCCTGCTAAAAAAGCTGCAGTCGTCAGATGGCGATAAATAAAGTATGCGGTTGCAGAATGAAGAGAGGGCCAAATCGGCTTACAGATTAGTCTCAGGATGTAGAAAGCCATCGACTTGGCACATGTTTGTGAGAATCAGTCTCAAAGCATCAATATGATGTAAAGCGTTGATGACTAAATGACTCGTCATCACATTGATAGTCTTTGATTACCGACAGGTGACTCTGCAAGCGACTGCAAATCGGATTCTGGCAGTGTGAACCGGATGAAAATAGAAACGGACAAGGCAGCGAAAGGTGTCAATCTTTCGTCGCGTTGTCCGTTTGCAATGCGTTTATTGATTCAGGAATCTCTCGGCCTCAATGGCAGCCCGGCAACCGCTTGCTGCGGCAGTGACTGCTTGGCGGAAGTGAGGGTCGGCTACGTCACCTGCTACGAACACCCCGGGAATCACCGTCCTTTGAGAGTCTGGTTCGTGGAGCAAGTATCCTGCATTGTCTGTTGGAAGGTAGTTTTTGAAGAGGGCAGAGTTGGGCGTGTGACCAATCGCGAGGAAGAATCCCTTGATGGCGATGTGTACCATCTGCTCATCTTCCTTCCCGCGCCTGTAAACAAGATTAGCCCCTTCGACTCCGCCTTCGCCCGTCAGGCCGATTGTTTCATGTTCAAATAGAACTTCAATGTTCGGCGCATCGAAGACCCGCTTCTGCATAATGTCGGAAGCACGCAGATAAGGCTTGCGTACAATCATGTAAACTTTTTCGCATAATCCGGCTAGGTAAAGGGCTTCTTCGCATGCAGTATCGCCTCCACCAACAACCGCAACCGTTTTCCTGCGATAGAAGAACCCGTCGCATGTAGCGCACGCAGACACCCCCTGTCCTGCGTACTTTTGTTCGTCGCTTAATCCTAAATACTTTGCTGCGGCACCGGTGGCGATAATCACAGAATCAGCAGTCACGGTATGTTCGCCGTCAATCTCAATGCGTTTGGGAGTTGCCGAAAGATCAACGGAAGTGATGACTCCCGGCCGAATGTCTGCTCCAAATCGTTGGGCTTGTTGGCGTAGGTCTGCCATCATTTGGTTGGCATCCACTCCTTCCGGATATCCGGGGAAATTCTCTATTATGGTTGTCGTTGTCAATTGTCCACCGGGTTGCATCCCTTCATAAAGGGTTGGTGACAGATTGGCCCTTCCAGCATAGATGGCGGCTGTATACCCGGCAGGACCAGAGCCGATAATCAAACATTTTGTATCAGACATGTTGCGTAAAGTTATTAGAGCTTGTGTGTGTATGTGTATCGTGGATGGCGTCCGGATGATAATGATATGCCGTCCGGGCAATCAGCCTATCTCAAATCGTTGATGTAGACATCCTTGAATTTGCTTTTGTCAAACTTGAACGAGGCTTCTGTTGTCTGTTGGTGTGTTTGCACATTAGTGAGTCTAAGGTTCGTCATGCCCCCTTTTGATGTCTTAATGTTGACGCTTGTCGGAATCTTGTCCGATTTGCGTATGCGTAGTGTGAGACATAGTAGTTCTGACATCTTATCTTTGGGATAAAACTCAATCACGTGGTGTGTTTGGTCCTGTTCAGTGGTGGAGAAGATAATCCTACAGTTGTCTATATACTCCTTGACTAACAAGATGGGATTCATGTCGGCTGCCTCTTCGGCAGTCGGTTCTGTAATGCTTACCTCGCCCTGATCAACCATGTATACCCATTGTGTCTTTCCATCAAACCAAGCTTTGATATCCTTGCTGTCAATGTGAAACTTTTCTCCTTTCATCACAATGGTACCATCAACCTGAACCGGTTGTTCGCCGCGTGCGACACGTTGTGTGAGCGAAAATCTGGCCTTGCAGGCCGATGCTTGTATGGTCTGCAGCGATTGATTGACTATTGTTACGGGCTGTTGGGCTACCACGCACGTTGCTCCAGCCAATATCAGTAGAGAGAGGATGATGTGTCTTCTTGACATGATTGATAATCACTATTTAACGGGTGGATGGACATTACATCCGATTCAGTTTTTCCAAGATTTGGGTAAGTGTCACGTCGTCCTGAACCAAAACCTCCCGCCCTTTCGGACCTTTGTTTGGACCAACGATACCTGCGGCTTCGAGTTGGTCTGATATTTTTCCTGCACGATTGTAGCCAATTTCGAAGTGGCGCTGGATGACACTTGTGGACCCTTGTTGGTTGGCAACCACAAATCGTGCCACATCAGTAAACAATGAGTCGCGTTTGCGAAGGTCAACCATTCCTGGAGCAGGCGTTTTCCCAGAGCCGTCTTCCCCCGCAATGTACTCTGGCAGTTGATACGCTTGGCTATAGCTCTGCTGTTGGCTGATGTGTGTGACAATATCTTCGATTTCAGGCGTGTCAACAAAAGCGCATTGGACACGAACTGCTTCATTGCCCGACGAGTACAACAAATCTCCTTTTCCGACCAGTTGCTGAGCACCGCTGGCATCAAGAATGGTCATAGAATCTATGCGCGAACTAACTTTGAAGGCAATGCGTGTCGGGATGTTGGCTTTGATAATACCGGTAATGATGTTGACGGACGGGCGTTGCGTGGCAAGAATCATGTGCATGCCTACAGCACGTGCTTTTTGGGCAATACGCGCAATCGGCATTTCTACTTCCTTGCCGGCTACCATGATGAAATCACCGAACTCATCAATCACAATCACGATATAGGGCAGGAATTTATGCCCCTTTTCAGGATTAAGTTTTCGGCTGATAAACTTTTCGTTGTATTCAGCAATGTTACGACAATTTGCCTTCGTGAGGAGGGCGTATCGGTTTTCCATCTCTACAACTAAAGAGTTGAGCGTGGAAATGACTTTTGTAGAGTCGGTAATGATTACGTCTTCTTCATTCGGCATCATGGCCATGTAGTATTTTTCGAGTGGCTTGTAGATGCTGAACTCAACCATCTTCGGATCTACGAGCACCAACTTCAGTTCACTTGGATGCTTTTTGTACAGTAGCGAAGTGATGATGGCGTTCAAGCCGACCGATTTTCCCTGTCCGGTGGCACCGGCCACAAGTAAGTGCGGCGTTTTGGCCAAATCGAACATGTATATCTCATTGGTTATCGTACTCCCGAGTGCGATGGGGAGTGCCATTTTCTGTTCTTCCTGGAACTTCTTGGAGGCAATGATGGAGTGCATCGATACAATTTGTGGCCTCTCATTCGGAACTTCTATACCGATAGTCCCTGTTCCGGGAATAGGAGCGATGATTCGTATTCCCTTGGCCGACAAAGAAAGCATGATGTCGCTTTCGAGGTTTCGAATCTTACTGATGCGCGTGCCGGCTTTTGGCACAATCTGATATAGTGTGATGGTCGGACCGACGGTCGCCTTGATGCTCTGAATTTCAATGCCATAGTCGTGGAGCGTCGTCACGATTCGTTCTTTGTTGGCTTGCTGTTCGGCAGGGTCAATAACTGGCGTGTTTTCGTTCGGGTAATTTTTTAGCAGAGAAACCGGGGGCAGTTTATAATGAGACAATTCGAGGTGTGGGTTAAACGGTCCCAGTTTGGCAAGAAGATCATCTGCAGTCGTTTTTCCTCCCGGCATGTCAGGCTGTGCCTCGCTGTCCTGTTCCTGCGTTTCTACGATGCCTTCCGGTGTCACATTAGTGAATTCGAATCCGACTTTGTCAACAAGGGAGGCGTTCTCGTTGGTTGTCTGTGTCACTTCCTTTCCTATTGCTTCTGTTGTCGTGGCAGCGTCTTCCTCAATTGGATTTTCATCTGTAAGGATGATGATGTCGTCATCGTCATTTACAATGATGAAGTCGTCATTGTCTTCGTCAGCAGATTCTGCGGGCTTGTCGGTTTTGTCTGCCGTATTGGGAACCGATTCGCCAACCGTGTCTTGCACGTTGTCCTGCTTGGGTGCCTCATCCTCCTCCTGAATGTCTTTCTGCAGTTTCAGGCGGGCTTGTCTGATGCGCTCAATCTGCAGTTCAAATTTATGCCACATCTGACGGGCTGTCGGAAGTGCCTGACGATAGGCGATGATAAGAAATCCTATAAGGAGTCCGAGCAGGAGCAAGCCTGTCCCAACAGTGCGTATATAGGACACCAGCCACTGTGATACGCCGTCGCCAAATCTCCCCGCCCACAGGAACGATGACCCGTTGGTGGTATATGTATGATGAAACAGGAAGCCTATGGTGACTGACAGCCATAAGAGCCAGAACGTCAATCGGCAGAACATGTTCCACAATGGGCGTTTGCGTGTCCGTACCAGTCTAAGGCCTATCATCAGCAGCATGAAGATGAGAATAAAACTGGGAAATCCGAACCAGTCATTGATAAGCATGTTGGCCAGATGTGCACCGAAGATGCCGCTCGGGTTGTCTATCTCCTGCCTGTGCTGTACGCCATCAGCCTGATCCAATATGCTCTGGTCTGTGGCATACGTCGCCGGATAGCATGCCATGGCGTATGCGGCATACAGGGCAAAGATTATGAGAAGAATACCTGCTACAACGCGTGTCGTCTGGCTGAACAACAGACGCTTGACCGATTCCCAAATGTCAGACAGCGAAGGTGTCTTTACAGCGTTGGAGCGTTTGCGTGCAGTAGCAGATGAGGTGTTTGACGAAGTATTTGACTCCTTGCGTGAGGAGGATTTGCTTGTAGGTTTGCTCGGCATGAATGTTCCGTACAACTTTTATACGTTAAGAAAACAAGGAGATAACAGTCTGATGTTATTGCTTGTCATACGTGTGAAGTGCTTCAGACGTTTGGATGTGTACAAAGGTATGAATTTTTCGTAAATGTCCGTACATTTGCATCATCATGCAGAAATTAAGGGTTACGGAGATGGGACGGCTGACTGTTGACGAATACCGTCAGTCGGAGAAGACCCCGTTGGTGGTGGTGTTGGACAATGTACGTTCGCGGCACAATGTGGGAGCCGTATTCCGGACAGCTGATGCGTTTCGTCTTTCGGGTGTGGTTCTCTGTGGCATCAGCTGCTGCCCTCCTGACGTCGAAATACACAAGACAGCACTTGGAGCCGAGTTAACCGTTGACTGGCAGTATGAAGCCGATACGCTGACGGCTGTCGAAAGGCTGCATCAGGAAGGCTACAGAGTGTATGCCGTAGAGCAGGCTCATGGGAGTACGGTGCTGCAGCAGTTCAAGGCTGATGTGTCTTCGAAGATTGCCATCGTCCTTGGTCATGAGGTCAAGGGTGTCAGTCAGGAAGTTGTTGATGCATGTGATGGGTGTATAGAGATTCCGCAGTATGGCACGAAGCATTCGCTCAACGTGTCGGTGGCGGCCGGAATTGTGATGTATCAGTTGAGTGACCTTTTGAGGGTTGACCGCAATGATATTCAAAGTTAAATCTTAAGCCAGTTGATAGACATGAGAAAAACTATTCGTAAGTACACGGACAGACCCGTCGATGACGGACTGCTCAATCAGTTGCTTGAGCGGGCATGCAGGGCTTCCAATACGGGTAATATGCAAACCTACAGTGTTGTCGTGACGCGTGATATGGAGCAGAAAAAGCGTCTTTCGCCTGCCCATTTCAATCAGCCTATGGTGCTGCAGGCTCCTGTTGTGCTTACGTTCTGTGCAGATTATAATCGCTTCAGCCATTGGTGCAGGCTGCGTCAGGCAGAGCCGTGCTACGACAATCTTCAGAGTCTTGTCGGTGCCGGGATTGATGCAATGCTGGTGGCTCAGGAGTTTGCAACAGCAGCCGAGGAGGCCGGGCTGGGCCTTTGCTTCCTTGGAACTACCACCTACAATGCTCAGGAGATTTGTGAGGTGCTTCGTCTGCCGCGTCTGGTCGTTCCGGTGACAACCATCACGTTGGGATGGCCGGCAGAGAATCCCGAACTGCAGGACCGATTGCCTCTGGACGGCATCGTACATCATGAGCAGTATGCCGATTACACCGATGCCGACATCGACCGCATCTATGCCGAAAAGGAGGCGCTTGAGTCGAGCAAGAGATTTATTGAGGAGAATGGGAAGCAGACTTTGGCGCAAGTCTTCACTGAGGTTCGCTACACGCGTGAGGGATGTGAGACTTTCAGCGAAAAATTCCGGGATGCGCTTGTCAGACAGGGATTTGTCAAGTAACAGCAGACATCAGACTACCTGTACATGGCGGATTGACTCTTGTCAGTCCGTCATGTTTTTTTGCATCAGATATACCGATGATTCGGGTCCGAGGTTAAACAGCAGGTCAACGATGCTCAGGTCTGGCAGAAAGCCGTTGCGATGCTGAAAAACCTGCCAGTAGGGCGGCATGGGGCGTGGTGCTTCATGCTTGGCGTGGAAATGGTCGCGCAGGTCGGTCGTTTTTTTTTCTTCATCAGATACCTGTGCTGCATCGGCAGGGCAGTAGTCTGTGCTGCGTCTGACTTCGGTGTGAATGTCCAGTAAGTCCATGACCGTTTCCTGAAGGCCGATGTTGAAGTCAATGAGAAATTCGGTCTGTCGCTGATAGTAGGGCAGCAGGTCATCAGCATAATACTCAAAGAATGGCGTCAGGTTGTATGCCGACTTCAAGGCTTGCCAGTGCTGGTGCTGCCAGTTGGACTGATAACTGATCCGGACGTCCTTCACGAGCTGCTTGCTTCCGGTACGCACAACGGGTATGTTGAGCGCCATGCGGCCGGACTCGGCGCCGATGAAGCATCTGTTGCGCAGGGTCTGTTTGTGATAACTGTCATATTGCTCGATGACGACTTCGTCAGCCTGCGCCATGACGGCATAGTATGCTATTGGAGCCAGATAGGCTGTCTGCAACAAAAGCGTGTTCATATATGCGCAGACCGGAAGATGCGATTCCAGCGGATCTTGCCTTTGAACAGGGATTTCTCCGGGTCAAGTGACAGCCAGATGAATACGGGTCGGCCTACGATATGGTCTTCAGGAACAAAGCCCCAATGGCGTGAGTCGGCCGATTGGTGCCGGTTGTCGCCCATCATCCAGAAGTAGTTCATCTGGAAGGTGTATGAGTCGGTCGGCTGTCCGTTGATGTATATCTGTCCGTCTTTCTGTTCAATCTGCTGTCTTTCGTAGTTGCGGATGCATCGTTCGTAGAGATAGTAGTTGGAGGAGTCCAGATGCACCGTCATGTTGCGGCGCGGTATGCGTATCGGGCCATAATTGTCACGGCTCCATTGGTTGTGTCCCAGTGGGTAGACCTCGCCCCCCATGAATTCGGGCTCTATGACAATCCGCGAGATGTTCGGATTGGCTTCAAACGTCCTGACGTTTTGTTTGGTAAGCGGGAGCAGGTAGGTCGGAGCATACGGATCCATTCCTTGTTGTATCAGCATTTCCTGAACATCATAGACCTGCGTGTTGAGCAGGCGTTGATCTTCTCTTGCGATGTCCATCTGCTCAAAGATGCGCTCAGCTATCAGCCCTCCGGTTGTCTGAACGATATAGTTGTATTGTACGAAATCGTGATCGGCTTCGATGACTCCATTGCGATATACTTGATTGTCGCGAATTTCAATCACGTCGCCCGGGAGCCCGACGCAGCGCTTGACGTAGTTCTCGCGACGGTCAACAGGTCTGTAGACGATGTCGCCAAAGGTAGCTTTGTCGGCATGTACTCTGTCGCTGCCGTATATGTAGCAGAGGGTGTAGTAGTCGGGGTTCTGCATGTTGAGCGCGACCGTATCGCCGGCAGGAAAGTTGAATACGACGATGTCGCCCAGATGGATGGTGTCCAGTCCGGACAGGCGTCTATAGTCCCATTGCGGACACTCGATGTACGATTTGCCTCCGCCAAGCCATGCGGGCATCGTGTGCTGCATCAGCGGCATGGAGAGCGGCGTGTTGGGGATACGTGGGCCATAGGCCAGCTTGCTCACGAAGAGAAAGTCGCCCCGAAGCATTGTCTTTTCAAGTGACGAGGAGGGAATCTGATAGTTCTGAAACAGGTATTGGTTGATGAAGTATACGGCAACCAGAGCAAAGACTATGGCGTCAATCCAACTCAGGATTGTGTATATCAGGGGCTTGCTCTCCTTGTATTTCCGCCACCACGACCAGTTGATGTATTTTGTGACGAACAGATCCAGAATGAGCGGGAGCAGCAGCAGCCACCACAGGTTGCCGACCCACAGGATAAAGATGATGTAGATGAGTCCCCAGATGGAAAACTTGACCCATTGCCGCCGGGGAGCTTTCAGGTGGTTCCTGAGACTGTCGCGTATGTCTTCGCAGTTGATTTTCATATCGGTGAATTCTTGTGGTAGGGTTTGACAACAAAAGGCTTGTTTTCAGAATCCGAGCAGGTCGTTCATGGAGTAGAATCCTTGCCGTCCTTTGATAAACTCGGCGGCCATCACGGCTCCCAATGCAAATCCTTCCCGGCTTTTGGCTTCGTGGCGTATGCAGATGCTGTCGACAGCGGAGTCGTAGCAGACCTCATGTGTCCCGGGCACTTCTCCGTCTCTGACAGCTTCGATGGGCAGGCAGCCTGGAGCAGACTCTGTGCCAAGTTGCCATCGTTCAGTCCGGTCTACCCGTTGTATGATGTCGTTGGCCAGACTGATGGCGGTTCCGCTTGGGGCGTCCAGCTTGTGTATGTGATGCACTTCACGCATGCTGGGGCTGTATTGCCCGAAGCGGTTCATCAGTTCAGCAAGCCGTCTGTTGATTTCAAAAAAGATGTTGACGCCAATACTGAAATTGCTGGTCCAGAACAGCCCGACCTTCAGTTGTCCGGCCTCTTGCTGCAGCTGCGGCAGGCGGTCGGTCCAGCCCGTCGTTCCGGAGACGACGCTGACTCCCCGTCGCATCGCGCGGCGAATGTTGTCGAAGGCAGTGCCCGGTGTTGAGAATTCGATGGCTACATCTGCGCCGGCAAAGGCTTCAGAGTCGAAGTCCTGCAGGTTTTCCTTGTCAATCCGGCAGACAATCTCATGACCTCGTTGTAGGGCAGTCTGTTCAATGATGTGCCCCATTTTTCCATATCCGATAATGGCAATCTTCATGTTTGGCATGTTCTTGTTTAGGAAAGGCAAAGTTACGAACTTTATCGTGCATGGTCAACTGCACACGTTGGATTGATGCATCGGTCTGCCTGACAGTCATCGGCATGGGGCAGCAGCCACAGGCGTGCATGGCCGACGGCGTTATGTGGCAGGAAAGATTGTGGCGGCACGAATCCGTCAGCCGCGATGTGTGAGAATGTTTTTGGGCTGTGGCGGACCGGCGGCCTGATGCACGGCAATGGTGTATGTCAGTCTTGAGCTGTCGGCTGCGTGATGCTGTCAAGTATGCGGGCAAACTGTGCTGCCTGCGATGCGCGGCTGTATGGCTTCAGGAGCCGGACATCTGTCGGCGCAGCCGAGTCAGACTGGTTGCGCCATGCTGCATACGACGTCTTTATGAAGTCGGAAACCTGTTCGGCGGTCCGCGCTGCAAGGCCGGCCTGTGTGTCCTGAATGAGACGCTCAATCTCTGCCTCGTCAGACCGTACGCATAGCGTGGGGCGACCGGTGGCAAGGGTCTCAAAGAGTTTGGTGGTCATGATGCCGTGCGGTCCGTCGGGCTGTGTGCGGTTGGCCAGCACAAGGACGATGTCGCTCTCGTTGAGCAGGCGCGGCACATCCGTTGCCGGCTGCATGTCAGCGAGGAGCATCATCGGCTGCAACTCCGGGTAGGGCTGGAGCACATCGCGCAGCAACTGTCGTGAAGCGTCGTCAACAAACCACCGGACCTGAACATCGCCGGGAGGCAGTTGTCCTGTCCTGACGAGTTGGCTCAGTGCTTGCAGGAGCAGTGAGGGGTCACGCAGCTGCAGGCTCACGATACGCCCGGTGTAGGTGATGGTGAAATGATCCTGTCGATGGTAGTCGGGAAAGAATCGGGTTTCGTCGAACCCGTTGTATATCAGTTTGGTATGGCTATTGACCTGACGAAGCAGTTCGACATGCCACTGCGATATGGTGGTGACGCATGCGGCCTGGGCAATCAGACGGTTGCGTTGACGGACGTACTGACTGACCACCATGCGGCGAATCAGGCGGTCCATGCCGAAAACTGTCGGCAGACTGCGCGTGACGGCGTCAGCGGGTGCGTATTCTTCAAGAATGTCGCGCAGGTCAGCCACGAGGGGCAGCCGGTGCCGGCGTGCCACGGCTTGAGCCGCCCGGAGGGGGAACAGACGGTAAGTGCTGCACAGAACAGCCTTAAAATCGTGTTCCGGCATGATTCGCTCGGCTTCTTGCTCAATCAGTCGGTCGGCATGATGAAAAAGGCTGTCAGCCACGCGGCTGATGACCGGCCGGCGGCTGATGTCATGGTCGGAGATGCTGACAGCATGCACTTCCGCCGTGTGTTCAAGGAATTCAAAATGGTTTGCAGGAAGTTGCTCACACACGACTACAGGCTTCCATCCCAGCGAGGGCAGATTCCGGCACAGATACCCCATTCGCGGAGCATAGGCCGGCGGAAAACAGTCGCAGATGATGAGCAGGTCTTTCAAAACGATGATGATGTTGAGGGTGTTTGTGTGTGCGCGTCGTGGTGACGGACAATCTCATGGATGATCTGTTCGGCGGCGTGACCGTTGCCATAGGCATCAATCGGGCTTCCCTGAGCGGCTTGAGCCACACATCTGCATATCTTGTCAGGCGTGCATCCGGCTATCTGGTTCCATCCGGCGGCAACGGTCTCAACCCATTCGGTCTCACTGCGCAGCGTGACGCACGGGGTCTGATGAAAATAGGCTTCTTTCTGCACTCCGCCTGAATCGGTCAGGATAACGGCGGCGTGGCGCTCCAGCTGAATCATGCCGAAGTAGTCGACCGGCGGAATGACTGTCAGTGAAGGCGTGCTTGCCACCTGCGCCATCAGTTGCAGGGCCTCGAGTTGCTTGCGCGTCCGCGGATGCATCGGCCACACCACCGGCATGCGTTCCGTCAACTGGATGACGGCTTCAACGAGCATGCCGAGGCGTTGCGGGTCGTCAGCGTTTTCGGCGCGGTGTATCGTGCAGAGATAATAGGCCTTGTGCCCGAGGTTCAGGCGCGTCAGCAGGTCTGACTGCTGCTCTGCTGTCTCGGCGTAATGAAGCGCAGCGTCATACATGATGTCTCCCGTCAGACAAACTCCCTGACGGATGTTTTCTGCCTTCAGATGTTCTACGGCAACGGGAGTGGGGCAGAAGAGCAGCGTGGAGACATGGTCGGTCAGGATGCGGTTGACCTCTTCCGGCATGTTCATGTTGTGGCTGCGGAGTCCGGCTTCGACATGCACAACCGGAACGCCGAGCTGTCTGCCGACCAGTGCACCTGCCAGAGTCGATGTGGTGTCGCCGTAGACAAGCAGGTAGTCGGGACGATAGTCGCAGACGGCGGCCTCAATGCCGCGCATGGCTTCTGCCGTCATGCTGCTTGCAGACAAGCCGCCGCAATGCAACTGCCATCGGATTTGAGGCAGGCCGAGCTGGCGGATAAAGACGTCGTTCATCTGCTCATCATAGT
>JAFUXZ010000238.1 GCA_017470795.1 Paludibacteraceae bacterium | reverse complement strand
CAATAATGGTACGCTCCATAAGCGAGCGCCCGGTGTGCGGGTCAATCAGCTCCGGGAATTCGGCAAAGATCTCCACGACCTCGTTGGCGCGCTCACCGCATGCTGCCATAATCACGATGTCGGCCTCTGCCTGCTTTGATATGGCGTGCTGAAGCACGGTCTTGCCGGTTCCGAACGGTCCGGGGATGAAGCTTGTACCGCCCTCAACGATGGGGTTGGCGGTGTCAATGGTGCGTACACCGGTCTCAAGGAGCTTGAATGGGCGTGGCTTCTCGCGATAGGCGGTGATGGCGCGCTTCACGGGCCATTTCTGTACCATGTTCACTTCGTGATCCTGCCCTTCTGCATCGGTCAGTACGGCGATGGTGTCAAGCACTTTGTAACTTCCGGCGGGGGCGATGCTTTTGATGGTGTATGCGCCCTGCATCACGAAGGGAACCATGATTTTGTGTGGCTGATGGTTCTCGTCCACTTCGCCGAGCCATGCTGCGGCTTCGACTTTGTCGCCGGCTTTGGCAATGGGTTTGAAGTCCCACAGTTTCTCGGTGTCGAGCGGGAAGTTGTATTCGCCTCGCTGGAGGAAGACGCCGGTGAGCCTGTCGAGATCGTTCTCCAGTCCGTCGAAGTTCTTGCTGAGCAAGCCTGGACCGAGTGTTACCTCAAGCATGTGGCCGGTAAACTCGACGTTGTCGCCCACGCGCAGTCCGCGTGTGCTTTCAAATACCTGGGCTGATACGTTCTTGCCCGTAACCTTGATAACTTCGGCCATCAGTCGTGTGTCGCCCAGAATGACGTAGCAGATTTCATTTTGTGCAACAGGGCCATCCGGTTCGATGGTGACGAGGTTGCTGATGATGCCTTTTACTTTGCCTTGTGTCATGATTTATTTAGTCGTTTTATTTCTTCTTTTGCTTTCGATGATGCCTGTGTGTGTCTGATGCCCTCCATGCTCCGGGTTTGTTCTGGCCGGGTGCAGCGGTCGTGCGTGCGGTGCGTCATCGGCTGTTTCTGCCGTGTGTGCTGCTGCGTGTCAGCCTGTGCCGTGTGTTGCTGCCAGCCGTTGTTTGGCTTGTCCGTTGTTGGCGTGCGGTCCGGTGCGCTAGTGTTTGGTTTGTCCGTTGTTGGCGTGCGGTCCGGTGCGTTAGAGTTCGGCTTGTCCGTTGTCTGCGTGCGGTCCGGTGCGTTAGAGTTTGGCTTGTCCGTTGTTGGCGTGCGGCCCGGTCAGCGGGTGTTCAGCTCATTTCTGTGATGCCGGTGTTTCCGGCCGGCATGGGGCGGGGAGGTGATGGGCGACAGCCTGGTCCTGCCGGTGCAGCCGCAGTGTGTGTCGGCTGTGGGGCGGAACCGATGTGTGCCGCGCGTCGTGCAGCATTATTGTCCGAACTTCACTCCTTGTTTCATCTCGTCGAGCATTGAGCGGAAGATTTGCCGGCCGCTTTCTGTGTCGAGGTTGTCCCAGCGGTGGATGATCTGGCACTGGAGCCAGTAGGCCAGTACGCGGTCGATGGAGAACGTGCGGTATTCGGTGTGTTCTTCTATCCACTGCCATTTGAGCTGGTCGATGCGGCGTTCGCGTGTGAGCAGGTTCTGTTCTTCGGCGATGGCCATGACGGCATCGGCTTCTTCAAATTCGTCTGTGAGCCTCAGGTCGCGTCCCGTCTGTGAGCGCAGCATCTGTGCGACGTCGTTGTTGCCTACGATGTAGGCTTTGGTGTCCCATCCGAGGTTGCGGCAGGTTTGTGCTGTGAGTACGTTGTTGAGGTTGAGGCAGAAGGTGAACCATGCGGCAACGAACGTGTTGCTGCACCGGGCGGCGTAGTCGTAGTAGTACGTTGCCAGGCGGTCTTCGCGCAGGGTGTTGTCGGTCTCTGTGTCTGCGAGGCTGCGGTAGAAGTCGATGATGTAGGGCTTCAGGCGCGGGTCTTTGGGCTGTTCGGTCTCGTCCATGAGGCTGATCAGTTCGGCCCAGTCTTGGCGCTGCAGTGTGCCCAGCGGGTTGAGTGGTGCGTCTTTGTCGTCCAGCAGTCTGAGCAGGTTCTGGTTGTCATGCTGCAGGCGTATCAGGTCGAGCAGGGCGCGGTCGTCTTCCGTGAGTGCTTGCGTGAGTTCGTCAAGCAGGTCGGCGGGCTGTGGCGCATTGGTGGCGTCCATCCGCAGGTCGGGCAGTCCGGCGATTAGGTAGTTGTATTGCATCCTTGTGTTTTTAGGCGTGTGTCATGCTGCAGGGGCTGCAGGCGGCATGTGTTGGAGCGTGTTGTGTCTTGCCGGGTGCTTCCGGCATGTTGCTTCATCGCCGTTTCAGAACAGCATCTCCACGAGCTGCGGGCGCAGGAATTCCTTGAAGTAGTTGGCAAACTCGGCGTCGCCGAAGGTGATTTTGTAGCCGCCTTGTGCGGGAGCGATGGCGAAGTCGGTCTTGAGGCCTTTGACTTCGCTGATCTTCACGCCGTTGTCGAGCAGGGCTTTTGCGTTGGCCTTGAAGTAGTCGGTCAGGGCCTGTGCGTCTTTTGCCTCGATGTTCACCTCGCCGTCTTTGGCCCATGCCTGGCAGAGTCCTGCTATGAGCTGCTGCATGAACTTGCCGTCGGGGTTGGCGGCCTTGACGGCGTCGGTAGCCAGGCGATCGGTCAGCAGGTTGGTGATCTCGGTCTTGAGCGCATTGACCGACTGACCGGCAAAGAGCTTCAGCTCTGACCGCGTGTTCTGATTCAGTTCGTCGGCTTGCTTGTGTGCTTCGGTCAGCAGTTTGTCGGCCTGCGCCTGTGCGTCGGCCACAATCCGGGCAGCCTGCTCTTGTGCTTTGGCTACGATCTGCGCGGCCTCGGTTTTGCCTTTTTCAACGCCCTCGGCGTAGATCTTGTCGGTAAGTTCCTGGAGTTTGTTGTTCATATCGTTGTGGTTATTTGTTGTTTGCTTGTCTATGGGCGCAAAGATAATAATTTTCTGCGACAAACAGCATCAATACAGGCCGCGTGTGCAGCAGGTTTTTTCGTTTTGGCGGGGTGGACGGTTTGCGGACGGCCTGCGCTGCCGGTTTCAATTTGACGGTGCTTTTGCCGTTTTTGCGCCGTCGGGTCAGCTTTCGGGGGCAGGTGTGCGGACGGGCAATGCTGCTGTAAATGAGCCGCTTGACGGCTTCTGTGCCTGTGTCGCAACGTGCGTCTGAAAATCGTAAGCCCTGTGTGTTCCGGCGGCCGGTGGGGCAGGGGCGGGGTGCGCGTTGTGCATGCCGGAAAACGGTCGGAGCGGCTGTCAGGGCAGGCGTCAGGGCGTGTTCAGACCTGTCATGCACGCAAACGGGAGCACCGGGCTCTGCAGGATTCGGCGAAAAATCTTATATTTGCGGTCAAAATTCAGATAAGACCATGTCAGACAACATCATAGACGACCTGCCGCAGTCTGCCTCCGATGCTGCTGCCCCGCAGCAAGAGCAGACGGCGTCCGACGCTCCGGCAGCTGACGGCACAGAACTGACGGCCGACGATGCAGCCGACAGTCCGGCCGATGTGCCGGCACAGGAGCATGCGGCCTTCAACCCCACGCTGCGCGACGAAAACAAGCGCTATCACCTCACGGGCATGTATCAGAACTGGTTTCTTGACTATGCGTCGTACGTGATTCTGGAGCGGGCCGTCCCGAGTGTGTACGACGGTCTGAAGCCCGTGCAGCGCCGCGTGCTGCATGCCATGAAGGTGATCGATGACGGCCGCTTCAACAAGGTGGCCAACATCGTTGGACAGACCATGCAGTATCATCCGCACGGCGATGCCTCCATCGGCGACGCGCTCGTGCAGTTAGGGCAGAAGGACCTGCTGATTGAGACGCAGGGCAACTGGGGCAACATCCTGACAGGCGACTCTGCCGCCGCACCCAGGTACATCGAGGCCCGGCTGTCAAAATTTGCGCTCGAAACCGTCTTCAACCCCAAGACCACAGAGTGGATGCTGAGCTACGACGGCCGCAAACAGGAGCCTATCAACCTCCCGGTCAAATTTCCGCTCCTGCTCGCACAGGGGGTAGAAGGCATTGCCGTCGGCCTGAACTCCAAAATCCTGCCGCACAACTTCAACGAACTCTGCGACGCCGCAGTCAGCTACCTGCGCGGCGAGCCCTTTGTGCTCTATCCTGACTTTCCGACGGGTGGCAGCATCGACGTGAGCCGCTACAACGACGGCGAGCGCGGAGGAGCGGTCAAGATCCGTGCAAAAATCGGCAAGCAGGACAACAAAACGCTCGTCATCAGCGAGATCCCCTTCGGTACGAACACCAACAACCTCATTGAGAGCATCATCCACGCCAACGAGAAAGGCAAAATCAAGATCCGGCACGTCGACGACAACACCTCTGCCGAGGCCTGCGTGCTGATACATCTGCAGCCCAACGTCTCGTCAGACAAAACCATCGATGCGCTCTACGCCTTCACCGACTGCGAGCTGAGCATCTCGCCCAACTGCTGCGTCATCCGCGACAAGAAGCCGGTATTCACCACCGTGAGCAACGTGCTCCGCGAATCGGTCGATCACACCCGCTTCCTGCTCGAATGGGAGCTCAAGATCCGTCTGGGCGAGCTGCAGGAACGCTACTTCTTCACCTCGCTTGAGAAACTCTTCATCGAGAAGCGCATCTACAAAGACAAAGCCTTTGAAGATGCCACCTCGCCCCAAATCGCCATCAGACATATCGACAGCCGCATCGAACCCTTCAAAAAGCGCCTCATCAGGCCCGTGACCGACGATGACCTGCTGCGTCTGCTGGAGATAAAGATGGCACGTATCACCAAGTTTGACTCGCGCAAGGCCGACGACCTGATGCTCAGCCTGAAGGGCAGCATGGACGAGGTGGAGCAGAACCTCGCCGACATGACCGGATACACCATCCGCTGGTTTGAAGGCCTCAAAGAGAAATACGGCGCCAAATATCCGCGCCGCACCGAGCTGCGCAACTTCGAGACCATCGTCGCAACCAAGGTCGCCGAAGCCAACCAGAAGCTCTACGTCAACCGCGACGAAGGCTTCATCGGCACCGGGCTGAAGAAAGACGAGTTCGTCTGCAACTGCTCCGACATCGACGACGTGATTGTCTTCTTCCGCGACGGCAAATACAAAGTGGTGCGCGTGGCCGAGAAACTCTTCGTGGGCACCAACATCCTGCACCTCGCCGTGTTCCGCAAGAACGACACCCGCACCATCTACAACGCCATCTACCGCGACGGCAAGCAGGGACCCTACTACATGAACCGCTT
>JAFUXZ010000001.1 GCA_017470795.1 Paludibacteraceae bacterium | reverse complement strand
GTCTCTTTTGCGTCTGGCGGCTTCTTTGCTTCTGCTTTAGTCGCTGACGTCTTGGCCGTGGATTGTGTTGCCATCAGCTGAGCCCTCCTCTCTGAAAAATCTGTGGCCGCCGATCGTCACCACATAGATCTGGGACTCGTGCCAGTTGCTGGTCGTTCTGTCCGGCGCGTAGAAGTATTTGATCGGCTCCGATGTCACCGCCCAGCCAAAGTCGAAGATCGCAGAGACCGCAAGCAGTGACTCTTTTGACGGTTCCGGGCGTCTTTTTGTGTATCGATATTTCTGCACCGCTTCCGTGGGACGGATCCCGTCATCCTCGCAAGCCTGGAGGATGCACTGAGCGACCGCTTCTTTTCCTGCAAAGCACTCAGCTCCGGCCTCAGCCTCGACCACGCTGGCGATCTCCCATCGTTCGGCGTCTGTCAGCTCATAGCGGAGCGTTGTGCCATATTCTGCCGCCCAGGAGCTTGCAAGCTCTTGAAGATCCACCGCTGTTGTTTCTTCTGCGCCTGCTGCCTGGAAGTAGACAAGGATGGCCTCGGGCTGGATCGGTTCAGCTTCCTCCTCCAGCTCCGGAGAGCTTGAGAACGGTGACGCGTCCGATGTGATCACAACCGGGTGCTGTTCATCCTGCACCTCTTTCGGTCTCTGTCTTGCCACAACAACCGTCACGGCGATGATCACCAGGAGAGCAGAGGCGCCTGCTGCCATGAGCTTGCGGCGGCGGATGATTGCCTTGCGCCTGGATTGCTTTCGTGCTATGATTGTTGTGGACTTCCTCTGAGTTGTGGGCTCCGAGATGTCCTTGAAAGCGTTCGACTGTGCAGGTCGGGCGCTTTCTTTAACTTCTAAGATCTCTATCATGCTTTCTCCCTCTTTCTTTTTTCCATTTTCTAAACTCTGACGCGATTGCAGGATCCTCGAAAGTTCTGCGCACTGCGTCAAGCAGAGTGACAGCTGCACGATCTGAGACCTGCGCGGGCAAAACAGTCAGGTCGATATGTGGGCGGCTGTGCGGTTTCGTTGTCGTCTGCATGGTTCTCCTCCTTGGTTTTCCGGTCTTTGCTTTCAGTTGCTTCCTGGCAGTCGCACGACTCGCTAGGATCTAAGGCCGCGCCGCAGAACGGGCACGAGTAGTAGTCGCTAAAGTACTTCATTTTCTCCTCCTTTTCGTTTCCGGAGACGCTTCTCGAAAGCGTGCTCCCATTTCTTCCGGACTCGGTACCGTCCGTGTGTGTATTGATGTCACTGTCTTGGTGTGGCTACTGCTTCGAGTTCTCTTTGGTGTTCTAAGTAGGCCGCCAGCTCCGGCATAATGTCGCTGACGCGTTGAGCTATTTGCTGGAGCACCGGTCCGAGCTGTTCAGCCACCTGCTGCATCGCTTTCGCAAGGTTATCCACAAGGGTGTTTATAACTTCGCCGATGTTTTTGGCCGCCTGCTGCAAGTGTTCAGGCTGTTCAGGTGTCAGCTCCGGGAGCTCCGGGCTTCTGATCTGGTCCGTGTTGTGTTCATTCATACGAAAGCCTCTTTTTTTGAAAAGTCGTCAAGTGCGAGATCTAAAACGCGGCAGAGGTTGACAAGTTCGTCCGCCTTTAGCTTTCGCGCTCCATTCAGGGTTCTGCTCAACAGATCCGGAGTCATATTCGCGCGGCGTGCGGCTGTTGCGATCGTCATGCCTCGTTCCTCGATTCTGTCACTTATAACCTTTGTAACGTCACTCATTGAAAAGCCTCCTTTCTTAGTTGATGCGGTCGCCGTATGAGTAGACGACCATGCTGACCTTGTTGGTTTTCTCGTCAAAATATCCATAGTTTTCGATGCCATCGAAGCCGATGATCTCGCGCACGATGTAGCTGATGGTGTTCGTCTCGCTCGCGGATCCGCTCGGTCTCCATAAATCCTTGAGCAGCTGGATGATGCCCTGCCTGCCGGTTGCGTAGTTGCTCAGATCAAACTGGAAAGCCTCGAGCGCTTTCATCAGCTCCGGATCTTGTCCGTTTGCTTCCTCCAGGATGGCGGTCATCTCATTCACGCCGATCATGATGTGGTAGATGGTCTTGACCTCCTGCTTTGTTACTGCTGCCGTATTTCTGTTGTATGTGTTCATTTTGTGACCTCCTTGGTTTTGTTCTTCTGGGCTCCGTTTCCCATTTTCCGTGGGACATTCGTAATATACACCCACGCGCTGTGGGTTGTCAAGACGTTTTATCTTGTTTTTTCTATTTTCCGTGGGTGTTTTTGTTGTTTTTGTCTGTTTTCTATGCTATATTTTCTAAAAAAGGAGGTGACCAAAATGAGCGAAAAAAAGAACACCAGGCAGGTTATAGCTGAGACATTGAAGAAAAAGCGCAAGGATGCAAAGATCTCCGTCAAGGATGTCGCTGAGTTTCTCGGTGTAAAGCCTAACGCTGTTTACGCGTGGGAGGGCGGCCAAAACCAGCCAGATGCCGAGACGCTTCTCGCTCTTTGCGGTTTGTATCACGTAGACATCAGCGCGTTTTATTCCTCGGAGCCCACACCTGAGCGGAAAACACTGACCGACGACGATCTTGAGCTTTTGGAGCTCTGGCATAACGCCACGCCGGAGAGTCGCAGCTCTGTCCTTATGGTGCTTCGATGCAATCAGCGCGTGAAAAAAGAAGCGGCAATCTCATAGTCGCGGACTTTTCTTTTTAGGAGGTGCACCATGTCAAAAAATGAGCTTGCGTCTGTTGTTGACGTATTAGAACAGCTACCAGAAGCAGGGCAAAAAGCTCTGCAGACTCTTTTGAAAAATTCACTTTATAAGAAAAAACAAAAGACCGAGCCTGCTGCCGTTGAGCAGCTGGAGGATCTCGGTCTTGTATCTGTGGTTGATGGTTCTGCAGCCTTTTCTCCGGAGCTTGATGCCTGCAAGAAAAAGGTCTACACCTATTTGATGCGAAAGTTCGAGGACCAGCAGTATTATGACGAGGAGATGGAGCCACACACCATACCGCACGGTGCTCAGATGGTGGCCAGCGTCTCTCTTTCCGGTTCTGAGCTTCGCGTTGAGTTCCCGGATGATGATGTGACCGCCTTGCTTGATGCTCACGGTGTCAACCGTTGCAGGGGGTGGAAGCCGTGAAAAAGAAAAAAGAGGTCGCTGCCGGATCCGTTCCGGCTGTGATCTATGCCAGATATTCAAGCAGCGGCCAGCGTGAGGAGTCCATCGAGGGACAGCTGAGAGACTGCCGGGAGTATGCCAAAAAGAACGGTCTGCTCGTTGTTGGTGAGTATATTGACAAAGCTCTCACCGGCAGGACAGACAAGCGCCCGGACTTCCAGAGGATGCTCAGAGATTCCGAGCGCGGAGCTTTCAAGGTTGTGATCTGCTGGAAGATGGACCGCTTTGCCCGCAACCGGTACGACTCGGCCATGTATAAATACAAGCTAAAAAAGAGCGGCGTCCGCCTGGTTTATGCCATGGAGTCCATCCCGGAGGGACCTGAGGGGATCATCCTCGAGAGTGTCATGGAGGGATATGCTGAGTACTACTCCGAAAACTTGAGCCAGAACGTCAAGCGCGGATATTATGACAGCGCCCTGGAGCTCAAAACACTCGGGCAGACTGTCCTGGGATATAGAAAAGGCGCCGACGGTCGTTTTGAGATAGATCCGGCCACTGCTCCGGTCGTCCGGAGGATCTTCGAGGAGTATGCTGCCGGGGAGCGTGCCAAAGACATCTACGAGAGACTCAACGAGGAGGGGTATCGCACCACCCGCGGCGGAAAATTTAACAAAAACAGCATCCGGAGGATCCTGCAAAATGAAAAATACGTGGGCGTCTATGAGTTCAAAGACATCCGCGTCGAAGATGGGATCCCGGCCATTGTGAGCCGTGAGCTGTTTGAGGAGTGTGGAAAAATGGTAGAAAAACACCACCGGGCGCCTGCTGCAAAGCGTGACGAGTCTTTCCTGCTCACCACGAAGATCTTCTGCGGAGAGTGTGGCGAGCCGATGACCGGGGATGCTGGCACCAGCAAAAGCGGTGCCGTGCATTATTATTATATTTGCAACGGCAGGCGGCGCCATACGTGCAAAAAGGAGCGCGTGCGAAAGAATGAGATCGAGGAGGCAGTGGTTTCCGAGCTTGTGCAGCTGATTCACTCCGATGATTTTATTGAAAAGGTCGCAGATCTTGCGATGGAATACCAGGAGCGAGAAAAGGACACGAGCGCACTCAAAGCACTCGAAGCCCGTCAAAAAGACATAGAAAAGAAGATCGAGAACGTCCTCAGAGCCATCGAGGACGGCATTGTGACCGCATCCACAAAGACGAGGCTCATGCAGCTGGAGGCTGAGCGGGCCGACATTGAAAAAGGGATAGCCAAAGAGCTGATAGCAACACCGGAGCTCGACCGCGATCAGATTGTTTTCTTTTTGGAGAGGTTCCGGGACGGTGATGCAAAGGATGAGCGGTACCGGGAATTCTTGGTTGACACGTTCCTGCAGGCCGTTTTCGTTTACGATGACCGCCTTGTGATCACGCTCAATTATTCCGGCCAAAATAACAAAGTCACGAAGTCACTCGCGGACAAAGCCGCCAGCGGTGAGGGTTCCGGGTGTTCGTGTTTGGCGCCATCCGGCGCACTCAATGGCGCAGATTTGAACACCGCGCCGATCCGGATCTTCTGGATCCAAAAGGTGATTGGAGTGGTCGCGCCGTATGATCGAAAGATTCAAGAGCAAAAGAAAAAAGCCAGGGTATAACGCCCTGGCTCTTTTGTTGCTATTCTTTTTCCGGTGTCTTGGTTTCTCTGACTGTCTGCTCGATCTTGGTATTGAGCCAGAGGTCGAAGTTGCCGTACTCCTCGGCGATGATCTTCTGAGTCTGTTCGTCGATCATGTTGCGAGCTTCTGACTTTGCCATCTCGAAAGCCTTGCTCTGTGCTTCCGGTGTGAAAGATCCGGAGCGTTTCAAGCTGTCAACATAGGTCTGCATGACATAAATGACCGACTGCTCGACCGTGTTGATTGCTTCCAGGATGATGGCTCTGAAAGCCTCGTCCTCGACCTGCATCGCCTTGTTTTTCAAGTATGCAGCAGCCCAGCGCAAAGCGTAGGCCATAAGAGGCACTACGACGGCCAAAACGACCGCGAGGATGATCTTTCCCATGAGTTCGTCCATGTTTTCGCCCTCCTTTATACTTTCTTAGCATAATCGAGGCTGATCCATCCGGCGCCGCTCTTGAGCTTGCCCCATCCGGTTTTTGAGCCTTTTCCGCTCTTGACCTCGACGATTGTATAAACTCCGGGCTTGATGACACCCTTTCTTGCGGTGTCAGTTCCTGCGCCTGCTCGAATGTTTAGGTCAGTGATAGAGACTCTGACCTTGAAAGCTCCCGTTGTTGGCGTCGGTGTTACTGCCGGAGAATCGGATCCTGCGCCGAGTCTCTTGTTGACCTCCTGAGCGATCCAGCCGTGGAGCTTGTAGAGATAGTCGCCAGGGCACGCCTTGGCTGCATAGTCACGGTGCACGGTCATGTTGCAGCCGTTCAAGTGGTTCACGCGGTCGTTTTTGCTCTCTGACCAGACGAGCTTCTTGATGCCGTTACGCTTGCAGATGTCCTCGACCAGGTTAAGCAGTGAAGCCAGTGCCTTGTCTGATACGTGCCATCCGGTATTTGCTCCGCCATCGTTTGCCACCTCGATGGTGACGGCTCTCATGTCGTTCGCTCTGTTTGAGGTGCACCAGGAGCGGTCTTTTTCCTCGACATACATGGCAATGCGGCCATCGGATCCGATGCCGTAGTTGCTGGACGCCTGTCTTGAAGTAGGCGCGAACACGTTGCCGCAGGTCTCGACCGTGAGATTGCCGGCCATGCAGTGGATCGTGATCGTGTCGATGGCGTGATTTCTCGGGCTGGTTTTGTTCGGGCTGATTTTGGTGTAGCGCACCAGTGAGCTGTTACTCATTGTCCTCGCCTCCTTTTGCATCCTTGAGCTCATCGAGAGCCTCCTCGGGGATCTCGTTTTCGTTTGTTACTTCCTGCAATTTTTCATCCATAGTTTTCGTCCTCCGTTTCTTTGAAGTCCTCCGGGCTGGATGGGCCCGGATCCTGTTCGTTTAGTTCGAGCTTTTTCCTCCATGCGTCGAGCTTGATCTGGTTCTCTGCCTTGGCTTTCCAAAAATAAAAGCCGGTGGCGGCCGAAAGCTCTGCGAAGATGCCGGGGATGATGTACGCCAAAGGCGACGTGTCCCCGGTTCTCCACATAATCACAAAAGAGGATATGACAATCACGGCAGCGGCAAAAGCCACCACCGTGAGTATCGCCTTTGAAAATTCCACTTTTTTCTTCTTTTTCATGGCCGTCCTCCTTACATTCCCAGATGGGTGAAGATAAAGCCGACCACGATGCCGATGATGGCCGTTATAACATAGCCCACCACCTGGCGCCACATTTTACCGTCGCGGCTTTCGAGTTCTTCGATCTTTTCGCCCTGTCGGGCCTGTTCTTTGACCATGTTCTCGATTGAGACCGCCAGCTTCTCGACGGATGTCGTCAGCTGTCCGATTTCTTTCACCGTCTGCTCAAGATTCTCGATGCGGTGGTTCTGGCGGTTGTTTTCTTCCTCGATCCTGCGCATCGCCTCGTTATGCAATTCCATTGTTACCGGTTCGCTCATTTTCCTGCCTCCTTTCGTCGTTTATTCCTCCAGCTTTGCGCTGAGGGTTGCAGCAGTCTTTAGACTGTTGGCGATAGGACAGCTTTCAAACTCTTCGACCGTCATGTACTGCATGAGGAGAGAAAACTGCTCGTCGATGATTCCACTCATGAGATGGATCACCTCGGACTGCTGATAGACGAGTTTCTCAAGCCTGCCGATTGTGTTCATATCGCCCATGGTCGCCCTCCGTTCTATTCATCCGCAGCGGCAAGCTCCTCCTCGAGTTCGTTGATGCGCTCGCGGTAGCTTTTGCGGAGTTCTTTCATCTCCTCATAGTCTGCGTCAGAGATCTCACCCTCTGTGTGCTTGATTGCCTGGTAGTCCGTGTTGCTCAGGAGCTGCTTGTAGGCGTTGATCTCGCCCTGGATCTCCTGACTCGGTCTTGCTGTTTTCTTTGCCATTTTCTTGTCCTCCTTTTGGATTGGTTATTTGTTGGCCGCCTATCCAGTTTTCAATAAATAGGCGATTAAAAAGAGCGTCCATGCTCTTGACGGTCCGATATGCGTCGCGGTGGCTCATGGATCCGCGCCAGCTGGCGTATGATGTCCGGATGTTCTCAAAAGTAAGAACGCCCGCCTCCAGGAGCTTCGCTTGCTTTTTCAGTTTTCTGCGTTCGCGTGTTATTGCATCCCTGCAGGGCTTCTTGATGATGTGGCCGCTGTCTGTGATATAAAAGCGGGTTTTCAAGTACGTGAAGCCGTGACGCAGGTCGCAGATTTTCGTCTTTTTCTCGTTGATTATGATGCCATACCTGGCATATACCTCCCGGAGCTTTTCAAGGCACTCCCTGAGATATTCCACATCCTCGTGGATCAGATAGCTGTCGTCCATATAGGCGCCGTATCCTTTTATCCGGAGCACTTCCTTGGCAAAGTGATCCGACGGGCTCCTGAGTGCGACCGCGTTGATCTGGCTGGTCTCTGATCCGAGACCAAGGCCGATGTCTCCGAAAGCATAAATAAACGACAGCCCGAGAGCTCGGAGCCTGTCGTCATAAAATGCCGCCCGGTAGATCTTTTCGAGAGCTGCATGGTCTGCCTGGCCAAAATAATCACTAAAATCGATCAAAAGGATCCCACCGGTGCGTCCGTGCCTGTGGATGTGCCTCACCAGGTGGACCGTCATGCGATCGAGTGCAAACTGCGTGCCTTTTCCTCTTTGACTGGCTCCGTTGTCATAGATCAGGGAGTTCGTCAAAATCGGATAGAGGGCGTTCCTGCAGATGCTTTTCTGGACTACTCGCTCAGAAAAATGCACGCTTTTGATGTGCCTGAGCTTTCCACGCTCCATAAGATCAAAGCAGATAAATCCCTTTCGGATGTCTCTGCCTTTTAACAAGTCCCGGTGTGTCCGGTATATGTTAAGCATCCGCGTGTAGTTGTAACGCTGGACGCTTGCTTTCCAGGCGACGCCGACCTGTGCCTCGTCTGCAGCTTTATTCAACGAGTTGAGAGATGCCACGCGATCAAAGTCATCGTACTCCGACAACTTTGCCCGGCGCTTTGCATCTCTGGCCGCTTTTCGGCGCAGGTATCGGCGCTCGCGTCGTTCTTCGCTTGTCATTTCTCCGTGTTCCTTTGTTAAATTAAAAAACAGTCACCGGGCACGGCTTAGCGCGTTACTGTAACCGCATAGGATGCAGGCATGAAACAAAAGGCTCTCGCGCTCCCTTTTGCCATGCAAGAAGCGTCCGCCTGCTCTCGTCCCGGTTCTTATTTACGCCTCAAAGGGCGAGGGATGACTGCTCCTTCCACCCACTTGGCACGGCTTTCGGCTCTTTTGGAGCTTACTCGATCTGGCTCTATTGCGTGGGATCAGACGGGCACGCAGATCGCGTTGGACGCGTTGTTGTTGGAGTTCCCGTTGTTGTTGACATTCACGACGTTCGTCGAGTTGCCGGAGTTAGCCGAAGCAGTCCACCAGTTGGCCCGAGCACCACATAACAGCAGTCATCCCGTTGATTTATTTGTTTTTCCCTTTTCCTCCGACCGGTATCACTTTGTCGTTGTCTCTATGGCGCATCGCGAGCCCGATCTCTTTGTCGAGAAGCTCAAGGATGTCGGCCATGGATGCAGACGTTGCGGACGGGATCACGTTCTGCGCTCGTGCCAGCTTCCGGTCGAGTTGTTTGCAGGCTGTGATTGTCATCCTCCAGTAGTCCCGGCGCCTGTCGATGTGTTTTTCATCCGGCCAGGTCTCGTTTGCTGCGATTGCGCAGTCGCTGATCTTGTCAGCCGCTTCCACCAGTGGGACGCCCACGAGTTGCCTCCATCTTTTTGGGATCCGTTTTTCGTTCATGACGTAGAGCGTTACCGCATCCTGGAGACGTGCCGCGACATCCACCGGATCGAAGTGTGTCTGCTTTCTGTTTCTCGCATAGACTCCACTCATCGTGTACCTCCGGTGTTATGCAGGGGCGCAGAGGCCCCTGCTATTTGTGCATTGCATCGGTCGCTTACGCTTCCATAGTTCGGAAGCAGACGGGCACGCAGAGCGCGTTGGACGCGTTGTAGCCGGAGTGCCCGTGGCCGGTGACATACACGACGTACGTCGAGTTGCCGGAGTAAGCCGAAGCAGTCCACCAGTGGGCCCGAGCACCACCCGGGCCCGCGCCCTTGATGCGGTGTGTGTAGCTGTTAGCAAAAATCGGATACTGAACAGCCTGACCATTGCCGAAGCCTTTGGTTGACCATACGAGGCAGTCAAAAATCTCAGTCTCAAGAGGTACCCAGAGCTTGGTGAAGTCCTCCCAGCCCCATGAGTTGTCGTCTGTAAGAGTTGCGCCGCTCTGGTAACGATAAGGCGCCAGGATTCTCTTTGACTTGATGACAGCCTTGAGCTTTGCGTCAAGCAGTCCGTAAAGAGTGCCATCGAGCCAGCTCTTGAGGTTTGATGCAAGGAACGGCGACTGCATAGATCCGGCGCCTGTTCCGTTGTTGTTGTTTCCGGTGTTAAACTGCACCGTTCCGCTGTAACAATCGCGAGTGATCCAGTCGATGTGGTAGCCAACTTCGTGACCACTGTCGCCGGTGTTGTAGTAGGTGTTGATGCCTGCGATCTCAGCCTTGTGAGTCTCGGCAGCGATGCCGCCGTTTGCTGCGATGTTGATCGGGATATAATCACCGACACGGAGACCGCTCACATCATGAGCGTCAAGCCTTGCCTGGATCCACGCCCACTCGTCTGAGTAGTCTGCAATTTCATCAGCAAAAACAACCGTAAGATCACGGCCGGGGAGCATGATGCGGTTGATCCCGTCCCATGCCGCCGCTGTCTCTGCTGCCTGAGCAGTCTCGAAAGCTGCCTCTTTTGCAACCTGATCAGCAAGGTCGTCCGCGAGAGCGTAAGCTCCGGCACCCGCTTCGATGGTCACATTTGCAGAGTTGTCAACCGTTGCGTAGTATTCCTGGACGATGGTTGTCGGTGTGAGCCCATTGTATGGCGGCATATAGTCAGCAACCTGAGCCACCGAGATGGAATAGAGCACCGGTACCGCATCGGGATCGAGTGCGTCCACTGCGTAAAGTCCGACCTCGTTCACGTAGTAACCAGCCAGGAGCTCCTCGTTGTCGAGTGCTGCCGTGAGGTGCACACTTGTGTCGGATTCCACCACAATGCTGGAAAAAGCGACGCTCTGCTTCTGGCTCTTGAGCGCTGTGCGTGCCTGCAATGCTGCAACGCTTCGCTCGCCCTCTGTGTACTCACCGTCACCGGCGACCAGTGTGGTGAATTCGATCTTCGCGGTACCTGCAAGCGCAGCTGCAAGCAACGCGGCGCCGTCGTTTGTCATGACGGCTGCATAAAATAAAGCCATTTTCTTGTCCTCCTTGTGTACTTAGTGTATTGTGTTTCGGATCCATGGCGGAGCGGCCACGGTACCCGTGTTCACCGTTAGAGTCTGAGTGGCTTCGTCATCGTAGCCCTCAATTATGACGTTTTTCGTGTGAGCCTGCTGCCCGACTGCTGCAACCGCATCCAGCTGTCTGATGGTGTAGTTGCGGACTGAGCCCTCAAGAATCACGTTGATGATGTACGACCGGTTTGCGCATCCGGTATAAAGTCGCTGGTCGATGCGTCTGGTGACGCTGATGGCCTCAATATGAGAGCGGGCATTTTTTACCCTGCCGATCATGTTGAGGATCTGGTTGATTGCTCCGGGCGTGAGCGTTGCACTTGTGAGGATCTTGAAATAAAAAGGATCCCCGCCGTATTCAAACCACTCAGTGACCTCGCCCAGCCCGAAAGCGGCGATTGCCAGCTGTTCAACCGCCCACTTCGTGCCTCGCTTTTCCATGATGGCGCCCGCCATCCTGATGGTGCGGATCTTTTGCTCACGCTCCCAGGATGACACCCACCAGTCAATGCCGAGCTCCCAGGCAGTCTCGTCAAGTTCCTCGTCTGTGAGGTTTTCGAGCTGGTCCCAGGTTCGTGGTGTTTTCACGCGTTCGCCCGGTGCTTTGATCAGCTCGTCCATTGCAGAGCTGAGCGCTGCGTTTGCTTCGTCTGTTCGCATCCAGTTCGGCAGGAGCTTGATCATGTTTGGGTTGTCTATTTTCATTCCCATAGGCCGCCTCCTTTACTCGCTGGTTGTCAGCTGATGAGAGACGGTCAGATTTCCGGAAAACTGTGCGACAGTTGTCTCGTCCATGTCTGTGAACACCGGCTTGACGATATTCACGCGGACAGCTCCAACGAGCTCGTCGCCATCCTCTCCCCAGTCAGGCGCGAGGATCAGCTTGCGCAGGTAGTCCGGATTGATGTCACGGTTGAGGCTTGAGCCCTGCCAGTAGATATACTTGTCAATAGCTCCGCCGGTTCCCTCGATGGTGGCCACGCAGGCGCTCTCGTCTGCCTCGGTGGTGTAGTAGACCAGCTCGATGTCATATTGCTGGATTGTTGGAGCTTCGACCGTCACCTGATCCGTGAGAGGTCTCACGTCATCAGCTGAGCAGGATGCCAGCACCTTTGCCAGGATGTCATCGGATGGCATAACGCCGCCGTAGCAGATCGGCACGATCTTGACCACTCCCGGAGATGGCGAGGAGACGTAAGCATCCGCCACGGATGCGTCTGCGCTCATAGCCCAGAAGCGGTAGGCGTTAGGTGGACCAGCAACCGACAAAGTGGATCCGGAGAGTCGGATCCTGTCGCGGTATGCGTCGTCCTTTTCTTCATCAGCTCCGCCGTGTGTCTTTACTGTATTTGTCACGGTATCGATGCTCGGTACCATGTCAACGAGCACGTTGATCGCTCCGGCGAGGATGTCATTCGACTGGCTTCCGCCCTCGGTGGCTTTCACCGTCACATCGACATAAGAGTCACCAGCCGGGAGCACTGCCGTGGCTGTTGTCGCGAAGTAGTTCACGTAGTCGCTTGTGACTCGTGTGCCTGCCGGTATGATGATATTTGAGCCGATCGGTGTGTTTACTCCGAAACGCTCAACGGTTTCGGCTGCGACTGCTGCCTCTCGTGTCACTCCTCGGTTTTCTCCCAGGGCGTCAAGCACTTCGCCGCGTGCATATCGGAGCATCTTCTGACGGCAGGCGTCGTTGACGCTTGAATAGATTGCCACAACTAACGGCACCAAAGCCTCGCCGAAGATCCTGCGCTCATCGCCTGGGTATAATTCCTCGGAGCATCCGTCCTCGAGCGCGCTGATCACGGTCTCGTAGATCTCCGAGGGTTTCACTTCGATAAAATTGAGATCACTCATTTACTCGTCCTCCTCGGTATTTATAGTCAGATCGGCCACGAGGCCGAAGTCGTCCGGCTCATCCGTTTCGGTCACGCTGATGCTGTTGACCTCCACGCGTGGCTCGTATGTCTCAAGAAGCCACTCGGCGTCTGCTGCCATTCCTGCGCCAGCTGATGCGGCCGGAGTGTCAACAAGTCCGCCATCGATGCCCTTGATCCGCTCATAAGGGACGGAAAAGCGAGGAGTCTTGAGGAGATTGTCGGCGCACTGCTGTGGTGCTCCGTTTCCTGATGCCATCATTGCCATCCCTCCTTACTTTTTCCGGGCCTTTTTATCTGCTTTTGATGCAGTCGCCCGGCTGTTTCTTTTCTTTTGTTTCTGGTTCTTTTCCTCAAAGCTCAGACTGATCTCGGCGGTGCGGAAGCGTCCGAAGTCGTCCTGCGTTACGGATCCGAGGGACACGCTTTGCAAGATCAGCGGATTGCTCCACCACTTCTCGCCGTGGATGTATAAATAGTTGGCCGTGTCGATGAGCTTGCGCCATTCGTAGTACTCCTCCTCGGGGTTTACTCCGGCGGCAGCGTTGCAGGTGATGGAAAAGCTCACCTTTTCGAGCTCGGTCGTTGTCTTTTTGCTTTTTGAGTCGTCGGCTTTCTTTTCTGCTGATGTTGAAAAGCCTTTGAACGGGTTTACTTTTTTGGTGCTCACCTCAAAAGTGCGGGAGCCCCAGCGTCCCATTGTTGCCATGGGCTCACCTCCTTAAATTTTCGCTAAAATCACTCCAGTGCAGTCGCTAAAACCAGCAAAAGCGACGGCATCCCCTTTCTGGATCCGTCGCTCGTCTGCAATATTCAGGAGCGCCGTCTTGAGACTCGCGTCCGACGTGGCGTTTGCCATGGTTTCATAGTCGTCCACGAGTAGGTGAGGCGGGATCGTATAGAAGCCGCTCACGGCGTCGATGTCGTCCATCGGTGCCACTCTTGCCTTGTTTCCCTCAATGCTGAGGACGGTGCCTTTGTGTACCATCTTTGCGCCCCTCCTTTTTCGGTGGTGTTTTTCGGCATACATCGAAAAAACCGCAGGAGAGACAGCCGCCGTGGCAGTCTTTTCCGGGTGTAAGTTGCCAGCGGATCCTCTGCAGCGTGTCTTTGATCGCGTAGCCCAGGATCCGGGCGACTTGTTTGATGTATGGGTGTTTGTTTTTTGGGTATATCATTCAATAGCCCTCCAGCGGCCGCCTCAAGAAGATGACCGTCTGGTCGTTGTGCCATTCGTGCCGGATCCGGTACGCGTAGAGTGTGCCGCTCCATCCTGCAGGTTTTTCTCCGGAGAGTGTCATCGTGATCCCCGCCGTCAGTTCCGGGATGATCTTCGTGGTGACGGATAGGGTGGCGGTGTTTTTGTTCGCGTATCGCAGGTGTCCCTTTGCGGCTCTCGTCGCCTCTGCTGAGCTTGGCGTTTTCACTGATTGGATTGCCAGCTCGTTCGAGTTGGACGCGTCTGCGGTAAAGGTTCCGGTCACGGATCCGGCTTTGACTGTCGCCTTGCCGTAGGCCGTGTTGGATTGATCAACGCAGTCGTATGTTGTGCCCTCCATGTCAAGCTCAAAGCTCGGCGCCTGGCTTTCAAGTTGTGGCTCGCTCATCATGATGATGCGGCCGTTGTAGAACACGAGCACGGCGCTTTCCTGCTTTGCAAGATCTCCCAGGAGAGCCACGTCGCTTTGATTCTTTTCGAGCTTCTTGGTGTCATAAAAGACATCATCCATCTGCATGAGCTCGAAGCTCAGTCCGTTCCTTTTGGCCAGTTCTTTGCCGATCTGGGAGAGGTAGACCTTTTCCCAGCTCTTTGACTGCGTTGCTGAGGCGGATGCTGATGTTGGCATAGGGCTCGCATATATCGTGGTGACCTTTTTCTCGATGTCGAAGTCGTACACGTAGAGCTTGCCGGTGCTTGCTCCGTCTCTTTTGTATTCAACCTTGTCACCGACTTGCGGGCGCCAGTTTTGCCAGCCGTCGCCCTTTGTTGAAAATTCCAGGCGCAGCGTGTCCGCCTGGGTGCAGTCGGTGATGGTATCGTATGTTGCAATGGAGATCTCCACGGCGTCGGTGATGTCTTTGCCCTCGTAGATTAACTTCTCGGCCATTTTCTCACCTCCTCCATGGAGCCTTTGTCTCGGTTGTCTCAGGCTCGTCGATGATCGGGATGATCAGCTTGACGCCGCCCTCAAAAACAACCACATCCGCATAGTCGGGGTTGGCTTCGATGATATAGTTCGCCAGCTTTTCTTCGTCATAATAGCGGAGAGATAGGAGGTCGAACGTGTCGCCCTCCCTGGTTGTGTATGTGTAGTATTTTGATTTAGCCATAAGCTACGCGCCCCCTCCTTGTGGTCCAGGCTGTCAGCCAGTCCATAAACTCGTCGGCGTGTTGTCTCAGCTGCTGCATGATGTCGCCGGATCCTGCCTCCTGCATATTGACCACCGGGTTGTACTGCATACCCGAAAAATCGTAGATCGTTGTGGATCCCTCGGTCGTAAGTCCTGCAAGAGAGAAGTCGTCCAGGTTCAAGAGCTCGCCAGCCAGTGCGCTCGCAGTGCCTTGACCATATAGTCCGAGCATCCGGCCAGCTTCCGCCCAGTATCCAACGTTGTCGCGGCGGTATGCTTTGTTGAAGCTGATGACCGCCTCGGTGCCAGCCTCGCCCGCGATGCTCAAGCCGTCCGTAAATCCACCAGATGCAAGCATCGGAATGGTCGGGATGCTAAAGCCGAAGTGCGTGCCTCCGAGTACCGGTACCCAGTCAGGCACATCGACGCTGATGTTGTTGATGGCGCCGATTGCACTGTTGACCAGCGAGATCACTGCATTGATCGGGCCTTTGACGATGCCGACCAGCCCCGAAAAGGCACCGGCTATCATGTCTGCAAAGCCCGAGATTAGTGTCGTGATGCCGTTGATGATCGGGCTCAGCGCCTGAAAAGCTACGCAAAGGACGCTGGTGATGATGTTCGCGACGGCTGTGATCACCGGCATGAGTGCCTGGATGATGCTGATGATAGGCGGCAAAAGTGCGCTGATCAGCTCGCCGACAGCTGTGAGCACCGGGCTCAGGGCTGTGAACAGTTGCGTGATAATAGGCGCGATGGCTGTCAAAAGCTGCTGGATGACTGGCAAAAGTGTCATGATGATGGTCGTGATCGGCGGAATTAGCAGCTCGATCAGATCGACCAAAATCGGCAAAATTGTGTCGATGATGATCTGGACGATCGGCATGAGCGCGTTCAAAATTGAAAGCGCGAGCGGGATCAGGTCGCTCACGATCTGAACGATCGGAGGGATGACCTGAGATGCCAGGGTTCCGGCCATGCTTATGAGTGGCGGTACCAGCTGAGAGATCAACGGGGTGATCTTCGGCACGAGGTCTTTCACAATAGGCATGAGATTGGCCGCCAGATCCTGGATGACTGGGATGAGCTGATTCATGAGATCTTCAACGACCGGCATCATTTCCATGATGCTGTCAAGCAGGGAGTTCGCCAGTGGCTCCAGCGCCACCTGAGCCCGTTGTTTGAATAAATCAAAACGCTCGGCCAGTGTGTAGGTGTCCTCAGCAGCTGTGCCGATTGTTTCACCGTTTGCCTGGAGTGAAGCTGTGAGCTCCTCCACTGAAAGACTGCCGTCTCTGATGGCTGCTGCCATTGTCGAGCCTGCTTTGGATCCGAAGATTTCCGTCGCGATGGCTGTGGCTTCTGCCATGTCTCCGGCGTTCTTTATCTTTTCGGCATACATTTCAAGGCCCTCGGACGCGCTTATGCCGTCCTTTGCAAGGGCCCCGACCGATTTCTTCATGGCGCTGAGCACTTCGTCTGCATTTACTCCGGCTTTGTCAAGCTGGCCGATGAGTGCAATGGACTCCTCGAACGAGTAGCCCAGTTCCTGCATCTGCGGTGCAAACTTCTGAACGTCTGACAAAAGATCATTGAAGCCGGTGCCGGTTGCCTGCGATGCTTTGAAAACATAGTCCATAGCGTCGCCCATGTCCTCGGCGTATATATCCCACGCCTCAAATGCCTGGCTGGATTCCTCGATGACGCTCGTCAGATCCTCGCCGAGCAGGTCGGAGACCTGGATTGCTTGAACGCTCAAGCCCTCCAAAACGTCGCCGCTGACTCCCAGGCGGGTGTTGTAGTCGGCGATTGCCTGGCTCGCATCCTCCATGGTTGTCGGTACGTTTTTGTAAACCTCGTCGAAGCTGCTCATCAATTCATCCAGAGCGTCGCCGGTTGCTCCAGTTCCGACTCTGATCGTGTTTTCAGCTTCCTGGAAAGCAGTGCCGAGCTCGTAGAGCGCCTTGGTTCCCTCAGCCACTCCTTTGACCACTGCCACGCCGACTGCTGCCATGCCTGCGCCGACTGCTGCCGCTTTGACGTTTATGCCGTCGAGCTTGTCTGTGACTCCTCCGACAGCTTCCTGGAGGGTAGGGCTCAGCGTTCCGGCGATCTCAACAATTGCCTGCAATGTTTTATTTTTTGCCACGCCGCGCCACCTCCTTTTCTTTTAATGTTTGCGGTGTTTCGCCCTGGCGATCTTTGCCGGGCGTGGTACCGATTGGTTTCTGTTTCTTCTTTCGTTTTCAGCAGCGAGATCCTCAGCTGCTTCCGCGTATTCGATCAAAAAGGACGTCAGTCTTTTCCTTTCGATGTCTGCGATGCTTGTGTGGTAGACTCGGGAGAAGTCTCGGATTGCTCGTCGGAGTCGTCGTCCAGTGATTCCTCCGACCTCACGATAAAATTTCGGCCGAGCTTCATGACCTCCACCACGTCGTGGCCTTTGATTCTTGCCACATCCTCGAAAGTGTAGTCAGGGTTGACCGCAACGATCGAAGCGATGCCGAGATATAAATGGAGCGGATAGTCGAGCTCCATCGCTCCGGAGAGGTTGCCGTTGACCTTTGTTGCTTTGAGCTTCTTGCCCTCAGCTTCGGCAAAGAGTTCCGGGGTGATCTCGTCGGTGTCGTATGTGAGTTTCTTGATGTTCTTGCCATCGATCTTGATGGCGTTGATGAGTTCAAGCGTTCCTTTCATTTGTGGGTTCCTCCTTGTGATTTCATAAAAAGCCCCGGTGCCATGACAGACGCCGGGGCCGTGTTCCTTTTGTGATTACCGCCGATTAGAGCAGCTTTCTGATGGATGCCATGTAGTCCTGGCCGTTGACTCTGAGGATCTGGTTGAGTCTGTCAACCAAAAGGATCTCGGAGCCGTTTGCAAAGAGCTGGTAACGTGTGACCGTGTAGGTCTCACTGAGCTCTGATGCAGATCCGAGCTCTACGCTCACGCCGGGGATCTCCTGAGGGATGACATTGAGGAAAGCCTTGCAGCCCTGGTGGCTCACCGAGCCGTCTGCTGCAACCTTATCCTGCACCCATCTAAACTCCATGGCCATCTTCTGGAGCTTTGACATCCGGCCAAAGCCGGTATCGACTCCGATCTTAGTGATCGAGAGAGTCATGTCGTCCAAAAGTCCGACCAGAGGGAGAGAGAGCGTTCCCATTGCAGGGATGTCCGCCGTCTGGAGGGCGATGCCAGGGAGCTCGAAGCTCACGTCCTCCGCTGCTTTTACTTTGTCAATCAGCAGGGTGTCTGCGATGACTGCGCTGTGCTTATCCATGCTTTAACCCTCCTCTCCGAAAAATGACGAGAAGCCCTCGTCTGTGTATGTTACCTTTGCAGTGGCTGACTTGAGAGGTGGCGTAGGTGTCGCCATAATATGCCAAACAAAGTCGCCGTTGATCATGTCGCTCTCCGGGTTCTCGTTCTCAAGGAAAAGGACCTCAGGCTTGCCGATGAGTGCGCCGACTCCGGTCAAAGCGTCAAGCTCTGCCTGCTCGCTCACGACGATGCTGTCGCGGTCGTTCGGTGTCATCGGTGTGTCGATCTTGGTGCCGTTTCTGAGCTGGAAGCCGTTCGTGATATACATGAGCATCCTCATGTTTGTCTCGAAGATTGCGGAAGCGTCCATGGATCCGTTATAGGTGAAGCCAGCGGTATGAGGTCCCCACAACTTGAAAGCACCGTCCCAGAAGCAGAGGGTTGTGATGCCCTTTTCGTTGAGGTCGTTCGCCTCAGTCTGATCGAAGCCCTGGTTCTCAGAGTCTCCAAAGTACTGGTCTGTCGCCATGATGTCCTTGTTCGAGCAGCTCTCGAACGGGATGCAGTCGTGCTCCAGATCGGTCTCGAGCATCTTGGCGGTCATGATGGTGCTGAGGTGGTAAACCTTGTCGCCATACTGAGCCATAGGCCACGCCACTTTGCTGACCGGGCTGGTGTATGCGTTGTTGGTTTTCCATGTGATCGCCTGGGCGATAGTCTCGACCTTGTAAGTGGTGCCGGACTGCTTGTAGCTGATAGGGATGTCCGCATTGACGAAAGCATCCCAGTGGCCGTTGATCTTCTGCGCTGCGCTGCAAAGTGCACGATATACGGCAGGCTTCTCGGACCAGCCAGGAGCTGCCAAAATGTTCGGCACTGCGTTCTCGCGCATATAGAGCAAAGCGACAGCTGCGATTCCGGTGTAGTCTCCGGATCCGGTATGCTGTCCGATGATGGTGCTCTCAGTGATAGCAGTGAGATCCACGTCGTAGTATGTCACCGTTACGGTGCCAGTGAGCTGGTCGTTTTCGATCAGGCTCTTGATGGTGACGGTTGAGCTGTTGAAGTCGTACTCGATAGAGTAGTCAACGCCCTCAGTCTTGTCCTCGATTGCGATGGTGTCAAGAATGACGGTATCGCTCACAAAGGATCCGGAGCCGTTTGAAAATGCAACCGACTTAGTGGTTGCTGTGCTCTTGCGGTGAGTGTCGGGATCTAATACGTTGACGATGTAGATCGGGCCGACATTTCCGTTTGCGTTGTTGAAGTGGTAGTCAATAGCCTCGCAGAGTGTGAAGCTGTCCCACGAGTCGGAGTATCCGACTTTGGCCTGAGCGTCACCGAGATTTCTCAATCTCACGGGCACATTGACAAGATCGGCGTCATCGTATCCTCTGATCAGGTTGATCGGAGCGGTTCCGAAGTAGACCACGTTCTCCTCGGCCTGCTTGGTGCTCTTTACCTGGGAGGCAGTACGCTCGCCGTATGCTCCATGTTTGTATCCCATGGTGTTGTCCTCCTTGTCTTAGTTTAATAAATTGCGGATGGTCTCCGATTTCTTATACGGAACGCCGCAAACAACTGAAAAAGATATCCAGCCGCACCAGTATGGGTAGTAGTCCCAGACCACGCCGTCCTCGCTAAAAGGTCCGTAGGTGATCGGTTCCATGTTATCGACGCGAACACCGGCGAAAAGCTCGGCGCTCTCGAGTTCCCTCAGTGCGATGTCCTGGAAGTTGTAGAGATCTTTCCATCCGTCGCTGTTGCGGTTGTAGGTTTCCCCCTCCGGGTTGGTCTCGTATTTGTAGCCGCCCAGAGCGTCCACGTCCTTGATCGGGTGGAGGGTTTCACCCGGATGCGTACCGGGGTTCCATGTGGATAGACAAAGCCGGAGCTTTAACCGCCTTTCACCCGTTGCCAGCTGATCGCTTCCCTCAAGCAGCTGCACTGCGATGGATGGGATCGGCGCCTTTACGTTTGGCGGTATTCTGTCTTTTGCCGGTACAAAAAGAGGGAAAGCGGCAGGAGCGACCATCTGCACGCGATAGCGGCCGTCGTTCGCACTGTCGTCCGGCAGTTTGAGCTGGATCTTTGTGCAGATGTTTTCAGCCACCCAGGACGTCACGCCCTCGATGATGTCTTTTGTTGTCACTGCTGCCACCTCCTTAAATGGTTCTATTTTGCTTTAGTAAAATGCAGCTGACGCCGGTGTTCTCCACCCAGTCAACGACCTGGCACTCACGCCCGTCGAAGTTTATGAGGGATCCCGGTGCTTTTCTGTCCGGAGTGTCCTCGCTTCTTGCATAGATCAAAAGATCCGCCTCACCGAGTCCGATCTCCGTGCCGGTTTTGAGCTTGAGCAGCTCGTCGTTGTCGATAACGATGTCGATGTTCTTGCCCTCAACTTCATGCGTCTCGCCGAAGTCCGACAGCATGAAAAACAGATCGGCCACATCTCCGGCCATCAGCTCCTTGAGCGTCATCATTCAGGCAAAGCTGCAGTGATGTCGGGAGCGTCGCCGCCGTCCTCACCGTCATCCTCGCCGCTTTCCTCTCCAGCATCCTCAGCATCGTCATCGTCCTCAGACTTTTCGTCCTCGTCAGATGCCCCGGCCTTGGCTGCGTCAAGTGCTTCGATGATCTGCTTCTTTGTTGCTCTTTCTGCGACTTCGACGCCGAGCTTTTCAGCGATTGCCTTGAGCTCTGCGACCGTGTTCTTGTCGCTGTACTCGAGTTCGTCGGCTTTGGATGCAGGAGCCTCGGAGGCGTCGCCGCCGTCCGAGCTCACATCCTCGCCCACGTATTCCGCTACACCTGCTGCAACCAGCTCGTCCTCACGATCTTCCGGGAGAGTAAAAGGCTTTGACTTTACAGTCTTGGCCTCGACCACGCCCGTCTGAGGGTTGCGGTAGCCGTAGGTGCCGTTGATAATTCTGATCATGTGGGTTTCCTCCTTTGCCTTATACAGTGGTCAAAACGTCTGCGCAGATCCAAGGCGCCTTGTTGTTAGGCACGAGTAAAGGCTTAGCGGAGAGCTTGATCTTGCGGACTTCGCTCTCAGCGTCTGCGGTGTACTTAGGTACGCGGCTTGCTGCATAAGTGTGGAAAGATCCGTCAGCCTGCTCGAGCTGAGTGACTGCACCGTAAAGAGTGCGGCCAGCGCCAGGAGCGGTGAGGATTGCCTTGCCGTAACCGATGAACGCTGCATCGTTTCCGCTTTCGTCCTCGTATGTCTCATCGTAGGAGATGAGGTTGATGTTGCGGCCCTCGATGTTGAGGACTGCGATGCGGCTCGCACCGTCAGGAAGCTCGATAGGAGTGATGTCGCCGATGTTGATGCGGCGATTGTCGAGGAGCTTCTGGATGCTTGTGTTGTTGATGATGACCTGAGCAGTTGCAGGATCAACAACGAGGTCAACGGCAGGAAGTCCGCGACTTGTGAGGAGTCTCACCATTGCAGCGATGTCGCTGTAAATGTCGTAAGAGCTTGAGCTGTCCCACTTTGCGCTTGGTGTGTACTTTGCGGGGTTGTTTGCTCCGTCGTAGAACATGAGCTCAAACTCCTCGTACGCTCCGCCGTAGTCGTCCACGTACTGCTTGAGCACGTAGCCGTTGTTTGTCATGGCCTGCGCTGCCATGTATTCCTCACGGCCATCGATCATGATGCCGAGCTCAGAGAGATCCTGGCCGAGTACGGAAGCCTCGCGCTGCTGAGGAGTCACCTGAGTGTAGAGGTTCTCACCGAATCCCCTCTTGTTGAGGTCGTCGATGGTGAGAGGTCTCTGAGGAGCTACGAGAGGAGGAGCGAAGCGCTTGGTTGTGTAGCCGTCACGCAAAACGGTGATGCCGCCCTTGCGAGGAGCTACAACGGGAGCGATCTTCTTGCTGCCGTCCTTGTAGTCGATCAGCACCTCATCGGTGGGGAAAATGTCTGCCGGAGCAGTAGGGAAGTAACGATCGCGCAGGAAAGTCCTGTGGGTAGGCATTGCCAGGATCGCTGCGATCATTGTCAAAGTCTGATAAATAATGTTAGGCATTTGTTTGTCCTCCTTTTCTTTACTCGACGCCCTCGACAAAGATGCCTTTGCCGCGGAGTGCTTCGATGTTTGCTGCCGACAACGTGATGCCGTTGATCTCGTTGAGAGTCTGCTTTGCAAAGTTGCCGGACTTGTATGCCTCTACGAGGTAAGAGCCAGAAGTCTCAACCACGAGATCATCCGCAAGGATGCAGTCAGGCGTTCCGTCTGAGAAGATGCTCGCAGTTGTTCCAGATACCTGGAGGATGGTGCCGCGAGGGATAGTGTAAGCAGGGAAGTCGTCCGTATCTGTGTAGATAGTGCCACCTGCTGAGATGCCGCCGGCCTGTACCTTGTAAAGCACACCGTTCAAAGTGAAGTAGTCGTTTGCTGAGTAGCCGCTTGCTGCAACGAAGTCAGTCTCTGCCGCAACGGTGAGAGCTGTGACGTTGGTGCCAGCTACAAGAGTTGCATCCTTTGCGATGGATGTGGATGCTGCGTAGTAATTGTCGCCGACCTGGATGAGGTCGCCGGATGCGTATGCCTTGGAAGCAGTCATGTCCTCCTCGACGCTGACTTCCTGGGCTTTTGCGTTTGCAGCCTGGACGATGCTCACGCCCTTGACGTCAAGATCATGCTTGCCGTCAACGATGAGGTTGTCAGCTGCCAGGGTTCCGATGGTTTTGCCTGTTCTCATTTATTTGCCCTCCTTATCGTTGTTGAAAGTGCCCGCGATCATTTTGACCGCATCTTCTTCGCTGAGCTCTTTGCTTTCTCCGAGATCCGGTTCAGGGTTTCCGCCGTTAGGATCAGCTGCTACGCCTGCCGCGCCGCTCTGCTGGAAGTCCTGCGCCTGGTTCTGGATGTGCTGGGTGCCGAGCTTTGCCTGCTTCTGCATAGCGCGAAGCGCAAGCTCTGAGGCTGTGCAGGCGTTCTCGCCATACATTGCCTCGTTGACCATCTCCTGATCTCCGACTGTCGCCGCGATCTCCTGGATCGCCTGGAGGCGGGCGCGCTCGTCGGTGATGGCCTGGTTCTTTGCCTCAGCTGCTGCATCTGTTGTGATCTGTGCAACGAGCTCAGGCTCTGCCTGTTTGAGTTCTTCTAAGGTCATGTGCTTGTCCTCCTTGTTTTTCTTGGTTTTTGTTGTATTTGCAGCCGCGGATGTTTTGGCAGGTTTATCATCCGTCGGTGTTGCCGTGTTGAGCTGTGCAGCTGCCTGAGCTGCAACCGGTATAGATCCCGGAAGATTGGAAAAGGCCGACGCGCTCATTCTGAGACCGTTGACCGTGATCATTTCCTTGTCTGCAGATAGACTCATTTCAGGATCCTCGCCCTCAAGCACTTCGTCGATCCAGCCCTTTTCAGCTGCTTCGCGTCCGGTGAGCCATGTCTCTTTCGCCATAGCGTTGCGGATCTTATCAATGCCGAGGTGTGTCTTGCTTTCATAGGTCTCAGCTGCTGCGGAGTTCGCTGCTTCGAGTCCTTTGTTGACCTTTGCAAGTGCATCGTGGTTGTAAACGCCAACCAGCGTCACCGCTGCCTCGTGCACCATGAAAAGGCTGCCAGGGTATGCCTGGATTGTATCGCATCCCATCGCGATGACAGTCGCTGCGGATGCAGCCACGCCGTCGATGATTGCGACAGTGTTGCCGGTGAGTTCTTTGAGTCTGTTGCTGATTCCGATGGCTGTGTAAAGATCACCGCCGACCGAGTTGATGCGGACGGTGACGTTCTTGGCGCCCTTGATCAGGTTCAGATCTTCCAAAAACTCCTTTGGAGTAGTGAAAAGCCCGTCGTCCGGTTCACCTGTCCACCAGTCTTTTGGTCGCTTGGTGACGATCTCGCCGTAGACGGTCAGCTCTGCATTGTCTCCGTCGCCCTGCACAACATTCCAAAAGCGCGGAGTAGTGGCGGCCGCTGCCGCCGGTCCCATTGTGATGGGCGTTCTATTCTTGTGCATTGTCTTGACCTCCTTGTGGTTCTGCGGCTGCCGTAGCCTCCGCGATCTTTTTGTTCTCCTCGGTGATCTGTCGGATGTTTGCGTTCCAGTTTCCGCCGTTGAGCTTGATCGTGCTCTGCTCGTGGGTTGAGAAGCCGTGCTCCACCGCCATGACCTCCGCTTGGATCTCTTTCGTCGGATCGAGCTGTCCCTGAGACGGACCGATCCATTCGCTGCCGAGCCATGCCTCCCGGATGATTGGATCCGAGAAAAAGCCGGGCGCTTGAATACGTCCGCGGGCGACTGCCTCGTGTAGCCAGATCTCATAGATTGGCTTGCAGAAGTCATCCACAAACCACTCGCGGCGCATCTTAAAGGCTTTCCATGCTTCCATGAGAGCCGCACGGCTGGCCGAGTAGGATGCGTTGAACGATTTCATGAGAAGATCAGCAGGCACCTCCAAAGCGGCGCCACACTGTTCACAAAGGCATTTCATGAAAGCATCAAAGCCAGCGTTCGGATGCGTAGGAGCTCCAAACTTGACATCCTCGCCCGGTTTCATGATGTTGACCTGGCCCGGTCCCATCTCATACTCGTCATCGTCGTGAGAGATCTGAGGCTGTCCGGCTTCGTTGTACGGATTCTCTGTCGGATCTGCCTGCGTAAGCACGAAAGCAGTGAAAAAGCTCTGGATGAGAGCCGCCTGCAGCTCGCTTTCGGTGTATCTGCGCATCTGGAGCATCGGTTCAATGACCTGCGCCAGGTATGAGATGCCACGGTATTGCTCAGGGCGTTCCGAGTCCATGATCTGGAGCACGTTCGGTAGCCCTGTCATGGATCCATACGCCTCAACGCGGACAAACTCGTTCGGCTCGCTTGTCACCTGCCCCGGGTAGTGGTTGCAGATGTGATAGGCTACGATCTGGCCGTCGTGATTAACTTCCACGCCGTCAAAGATGCGGTTGCCGTTGTCCGGGTTCTTTCCATCTGTCACGCTTGGGTATGTGCTGCCCTTGCCGATCGGTGTCATGATGCGATCAGCTTCGACGAGGTGGATCCTGAGTGAGTACGGATTGAGAGGCGTCGGGCTCTGCTGTTTCATAACAGCAAAAACGTCACCGGACAAAAGCCAGGACGTGAGAGCCAGCTGCTGCAATCCGTAAAAATTATTGATGCCGGTGGCGTCGCAGGACCGCTTCTTTCGAGCCCAGAGCTCAAACTCTGCCTCTGTCCGTCGTTCCCACGCCGCCGCTTGCTCCGGCGTCAAACCTAAGAGTTCAGCGTTCGGCTTGCTTTGTAGCTTTAGGCCGCAGCCGATCACGTTTGTGCGGTTCGTTTTGACCGCTGAGGTTGCCAGTGGTGCGGCCATGTATAGCATCCTGGCTCTTTGCCTCATTGTGTAGTTGTTCCAGTCGATGTCCTCCCGGGCGGATATACTCGAAGCAATAAACGACTTGAGTGCTCGCTTTCTCCAGCTGGCACCTGCGTCGCCGTATCCGCTGTTGCTCACTCTTTTAGCTTTTCCGGTTGGCACTTCTGGACTGCGTTTTTCTTCCATCTTTGCCCTCCTTACCAGTCGCGGGGTATTACCCCGAGAGCTTTGCGTCTTGCGCCGCCTCCCTCAAGCTCTGCGAGCTCGTCCTCGAGTTCCTTGATGGCGCTGCGGATGGTCGAGAGGTCGGTATTGTATCGCGTGGCGTTTCTGGATCCGACGCCATAAGATTGAACGCCGCCGGAGAGCATCTCGGCTTCGCGTTTTTTGTAAAGGTCCAGACGTTCGCGGATGCTTTCGATCCGGACTTTCTTTTGCTGTTGCGTCATGCTTTTCCTCCTTACCACTCGTCACCGTATAGGTCACGCTTTTTCTTTTTCTTTGGAGGCGGTTGCTGTGGCTTCTGTTGTTCGTCGAGCCCTTTGAGCCGTCTCTCTATCGCGTCGAGATCTGGATCCACGACGCGGAAGCCTGCCATCGCGTAGTTGCGACAGTCAAGCGCCTCGTTTCTTTCATGTCCCGGGATCTTTTCCCAGGCCCATCGCTCGCCTTGTCTGCTTCTCTTTCTGACGAGAGTCTCAGACAGCAGGCCGTTGAAGTAGTTTAGATCGTAGCCGCGTTCCTCTCCGAGAGGAAAGTGGCAGTATTTTGTCTCACCGTCTGCATCATTGACGCGGAGCGCTGACATGATGGAGCTTTTGCCAGCATCTACGCCGATGGTGTAGAGCCAGCAGGTCACTCGCTTGTTGTCGCGGATCGCAACCTTTGACGGTGGGCTGATGTATGGGATGCCCTCGCCGCCTTTACCTTTGATTGCAAAGACGCGCTTCGTGAGTCGTTTCCGGCACTCGCTGTAGACTTCCTGCGTGTAGTGTCCGCCGGAGTCCACGAAAGTGATGGAGATCCGGAGCCCTTTGCCGTTTTGGTATTTGTACGAGTGTTCAACCACGTCGTCGAGTCGTTGCCACACCTCGGGGTTGTCAGGCTTTCCCATGATGTAGCCTTTTTTGATACCCCAGGTGGCGCCGCCTTTTCCATGGCCGACAACCTCGTACTCCAGACGATTGTCCTGAGTATCGACGCCGCAGGTCAGACAAAGCACACCGTCCGGCAGTTCTGCCGGGTATTGCTCGCGCCTTGTGAGCATCGAGTCCTCGTCTTGGATGTCTCCGCGCTCCTCCCAGAGCTCGCCGAGCAGGGTGTTGAGCACAACCTTGAGACGTTCCGGATCCTTTTGTGCGTCCAAAAACTTCGTGGCGATCTTTTCCCACGGAGTCCATGGCGAAGCGAAAGCGGAGAGCCAGTAGCTCTTGACGCCGTTCGCGGCTGCGTCCGGATTTTGTGCCACCCACTTGGCTGGTTGCTTTCGCATCTGTTCCTCTGTGGAGATGCAGCCGCAGGCCGGGCAGCAATATGTAAGCGGGCCGACGATCTTGTTTTTCTTTTTGCCGTGGACCGTTACGATCTTGTGCTCGAAGTGGATCCGGTTGAAAGTGATTTCACTATACTCACCGCACTCCGGGCACTGATGACACCAGCGCTCCTGGGTTCCCTCGTAGTAGGCCGTCTCGATGTTCGAGAAGTTCTTAATGGTAGGGGTGGAGACTTCCACCGCCTTTGCATTGTAAAAGGTCGCCTGTCTTGCTTCCGCGAGAGCCCAGGGATCACCCTCATTACCAGCTGACACCGCCCATCGGTCACGCTCGTCGCCGATGATATACCGGCACGGTGTTGAAGCCAGGGCGCTGGCGCTGTTTGATCCGGTGATGGTCAGCATCCCGCCAGGGAAAGACTTCTGCAGCACGGTGCTCGTCGCATCCTTGCCTTTGATGTCTGTCACCCTGCTTTTGAGGACTTTGCTGTCTCGGATCATGGGCGCGATCCTCAGCCTTGAAAACTTTCGCGCATCTTCCAGGGAGGGTTGCACGAAAAGGATCGAGCCGGGATCCTGGTGCATTATATAGCCGATGATGTTCAGCTCCATCTCGGACTTGCCGACCTGTGAAGCTGCCACCATGACGATCTTGTGGATTTTGGGATCCGTAAAGGCTCCCATCGGTTCTTCGAGGTAGGGCGTGCGGGATGTTCGCCACGGTCCAGCCTCTGCTGATGTTTCCGGAGACAAGCGGCGGTACTTGTCAGCCCACTCGGCCACCGTTAAATTTTCCGGAGGCTTGAAGTGTGAGAGGGCTCCGGCGATTGCGGCGTTGAGGTTTCTTACTTCCTCATTCTTCGTCACCGTCATCCGTTGCCTCTTTCCAGCCCTCGCGCTCCCTCACGCGTTTGGCGTATTCCTCGGGATCGTATTTGTAGTTGGAAAGCTCCTCCAGCACCTGATAGCACTCGCGCCGGATAATTTCCGACGCTTCTGGAGCAGTGTCAACCGCTGCCACATCGACGGCGAGCCGTCCCGGCAGTGCGATGATCATGCTGCGTATCGTATAGACCAGGTCGGTCGTGATCGCCTCAACGTCCTCGCTGCGGTGCATCTGTCCGCGCAGTTCTTTGAGCTGGAGCTCCGCCATGTCCGCCTTGGCTCTTTTCAGATCTGCCTCAGCGGCGAGCTTTTCCTCCTCGGTTTTTCTGTTTTTCTGATCGCGTCCGTTTGCTTTGTCGCTCAGGTACGTGATGTACTTGCGCACCGTCGGGAGCAGGTCGAATTGATAAACGCCGTCAACCTTGCGGCCCTCGATGACGCCCTCTTTTGCCAGCTGCTGCACGCGCCTCTCGCTGAGATTAAAAAGCGATGCCACGACAGCGGTGCTTTGTAGGTTTTCCTTTGCCGCCATCCTGGCGCCTCCTTTCACTTTCTCCGGGCGGTCGCCGCCGGGCAGACGAAACGAAACGCCCGAAAAATTTTTCTCAAAAAATTTTCAGATTCTGGGCTCGCCAGCACCGCAGGCGGTTGAGAGCAGTCACAGTACCTTGCCGGACTCCGGATGGGTTCGGAGACTGGCGGGGCGGGGCGGTCGCCTTTGGGTTGGCGTCGCGCCCGGGCGTCGGCTGCATCCGCTTGGTGTGGCGGAGTGGCCTGCCTACTTGCTCATGGCCTGCTCGACGTGGTGGTTTAGTCGTGCAATCATTCCCTCCTCGATCCGCTTCTGGATGTCCTCGGCCACCTTTTCGTTGGTGATCATTTGAGGGATGGAGGTGGACTTGATGGAGGTGATCGGCGTGCGGCTGTCTCCAGTCCTTTGGAATGGAATGAAGCCCTCGCCTTTATTGGTTCCCAGGAACGCTCCGCTCGGCAGGTTCTTGGCCTTGCCTTTGTGGATCTCCACGTTTATCTGGTATGCCTTTATCGGATAGACCGGAGCCACTTCGCCGGTGAAGCCCTCGACGTTCTCGCCCGGGATCAGGCGCTTGTCTTTTTCCCTGGCAGCCTTTGGCTTCTTTGGTTTCATTTTGAAGTGGAGCGGAGTGAGTAGCCGTCCTTTGTACTCCAGGCCGATGTTGTCAACCATGGTACCGCTGACTTTGATGGAGCCGATCTTCTTGGCTCCGACCATGGCACCCTTGACCTCTGACTTCTTGATTGTGTACTCGTCAGAGACTGCCTGGCTGATCCATCCGGGTGCACGGCTTTTGAAGTCGGCCACGGTTCTGCTGATTGCTTTCTCCGCGTCCTTGTTCATCGCCTGGAGGTCGCTGCATAGCTTGGCGTAGTTCTTGATTGAGATCTGCATACCCTCAGCCATGGCGTGCCTCCTTTCGCAAACAAAAACAGCAGGACGGGGTTGCCTGCTGCTTTGTCCGGTTTGTTTTCCCGGTTCTTATTCAGTCTGATAATAACACGCGTTCTACTTCCGTGCGCTTCCGATTTCTACCGATTACTTCCAAAAACTCCCACATTAACCGACTAAAACCGTTGGGTTTATTGGCTTTTCTTGGGTTTGGTTTTTTCGTTTTTTTCTGTCTCGGATATATAAATCTTTGCAAGCGAGACGAGAGCAGAGCCGTGGAGCTTGTACGTGCGCTGCTGGTATGCCCTGGCCGCTGTCTTGTAGTCGGGCTCACGGTGGAAGATGGCGCGAGTGATGTCCGTCCAGCCCATGCCGTCGAAGTATTTCATGCGTACAACCGCACGCTCGTCGGCTTTTGGGATCTTCCGGATGAGATGGTCGAGAGCTCTGCGCTCGTTCTCCATGATGCGCAGGTCGTCGCCGATCTCTTTTTCCAGCTCCATGACCTCCGCCACGTAGTTGGTCATCTTGTCTTTGTCACCGCCTCCGCCTCCAGGTACCGGCTCGAAGCTCGGGCTCTTGTATTCCATGGAAGCCCTGAGCCTCTCCAGGCGCTCGAGTTGTATCTCGTGGTCTCTGCGCATCTCTGCGTATGCCTGGAGGCGTTCCTTGATCGCGTCCGTTTTCTTGGTCATCAGCTACACCTCCCCGTTGTTTGTTTCCACGCCTGCTGCCCCTGCTGCCAAAATAGGAGCCCATACCTCACGGGCTTGCTCCTTTCCTTTGCGGATCAGATGCAGGTCGGTGTCACCGGTGAGCTGCACATAGCGGCGGACGATGGTGTCCGTGTAGCCCGGTGTGAGTTCCATGATGTACGCCTGCTGCCCCTGCTTCTCAGCTGCTGCAAGGCTGGTCCCGCTGCCTCCGAACGGATCATAGACGCCCAGCGCCCAGGCGGTGTTGTCGAGGATCTTCTCCAGGAGCTCCAGCGGTTTCTGGGTTGGGTGGAGCTCATTGCCGGAGCGGGTGCACTGGATGACGTTGCCGTATCCTTTGTGGTTGTCCCAGTTGGCTTTGCGCTTGATGCCAAACATACAAAGCTCGTGCTGGGCTCTCCATCCGAAGCCCATGCCGGGCGTCTGCTTATCCCATACGATCATTGACTTCACCCCCAGTCCTGAGCTCTCCACTAAATCGTAGAGATATACCCACATTCTCCAGTCTGTAAAGATATAAGCCACCGTCGCCGGACTGTTCGCCAGCACGTTCTTGATCAGGGACTGGTAGCCCCTCGTGCTCAGCGTGTCGTTTGCTATCTTTACCTCGATTTCCTTGCCGTCCTTGTCGTATCGTTTCGTCCCGATCGAGCCCGATGACCGCCCCCCCTCCTGGAAGCCGCCGGAGCAGTACGGTGGATCAGTGAGCAGGATCTCGGGCTGTGCACCACCCAGGAGCTCAGCGACCTGCTTCTCGTTTGTGGAGTCGCCGCACATAACACGATGACGGCCGAGGATCCACACGTCGCCCACCATAGAGACCGGAGCGGCAGCAGGCTCAGGATCGAAGTCGTCGCCCTTGTCGTTGTCGAGCTCCTCGTGCACGGATTCCGCCAGCTGGTTGATGATCTGCTCGATCTCTGTCTCCTTGTAGCCGGTCTGGTCCAGGTCGATCTCTCCGGTGTCGATCTCTGCAAAGATGTCGGCCAGCATCTTGTTGTCAACCTCTGCCAGCTCGGCGATGCGGTTGTCAGCTATGAGGTCGGCATATTCCTCCGCCTCCGATGCGTAGTCCTGATAGTCAACCGGCACCTGGTCGAGACCTGCCAGCTGTGCAGCCATGAGACGGCCGTGCCCCTTTACGATGTAGCCGGAGCGGTTGGAGACCGTGATCGGCTGGCGCCAGCCCGATGACTTGATGATCTTGGCCAGCATCTTGATCTGGTCGTCCGGGTGCTTGTTTGGGTTTGCCGGGTTCGGTACCATCTTTACCGTGTCCACGATCTTGTCATGCGCACAATAAACCGGCACACCGGCAGCAGTTCCTTTTTGCTTTGGTTCTGCTTTGGTTTCCTTTGGTTCTTTTGACATAATATGTCCCCCGTTTCTTGTTGATTTTGGTGCTTTTTTCTACCATTCGAGCAGCTTGCCGCACCAGTGGCAATGCTCGTTGTTTGCGCTTATCCTCCGGCAGCAGGACGGGCAGTAGAAGATCCCACCGCCTCGTCTTGTAGGCTCCGCCGCCGTTTCGTATTGATTCACCAGCCTGGCAGTCATTTCCACCGCGCCGGTGTAGTCGTATATAATATCCGCCGCCTCCTCGACCGTTTTCTGATCCTCTCCGGAGAGAGTAGAGGCGATGCGTGCAAGGTCGTCGCAGAGCTGTCGGTATTTCTTGTCCTGCTGCCCCTGCTGCATCTTTGTCCTCTTACCCATGGCCGTGCTCCTTTCGGATGCGTTTGAGATCCTCGGCGGTTCCTCCTGCTGCACCTTGAAGCGCACACTTGGTGCAGGCGTATCGTCCGCCCTCCCGGATCAGTGCCACCGCGATGGTGGAGAGCCAGATCCCGGCACCGCACTCAGGACACTCGGAGAGCTCCCAGTCGTGGTGCTTGTCTTTTACCTCGTCCCAGGTACCCACATTGGAGACCAGAGGGCAGCAGGCGACGTCTCCGGGATTCATCCGGCCGGATGGGTTCGGCGTTATTTTGAAGTAGGCTCCTTGTCTTTTCTCTTTCCCCATGGTTTGCCTCCTGATGGTTCAACGATACACTTCTCGCCGTCCTTGGTCTCTATGACCGCGCCTTTTCTTGCGTATATGATCACCACTGGCTCGCCGAAGTATATGCCAGCCCAGTGCTCGAGCTTCTTGGAGAGTTTGCGCATCTTCTTGTCTGCGACTTCTTTCATTGCCTTGCGGAAGCCGTCAAACTCCTCGTCTGTTATCATGTCTTTCCTCCTCTTTTTAATAACCGACCGCTTTCTTTGGGTTTTGTTCGGTTTCTTTCGGTTCAATGCTTAGGCGGATGGTCTCCGTGATGGTGAGCGTCCTGGTGATGCTCATTTCCGGCGGAAGCTGTCCGCGTTCGGGCAGGTCGCCCAGTGTGGCACGTAGCCCCGTTTGTTGCTCTGATGGACTTCGACCAGGTTGCAGGAGATCACGTCCCCGGCAGCGGTCACAATCTTTTGAGGTCCTCCCGGTGATTCGACATAGCTCTGCGGCTTGGCATCGCATGGCATCGACTTCCCGGCGCGGGTTTTGATCCATAATATCGGAGCTCCGCAGGCTCTGCAGGTTGCTTGTCCCATCAGTCGCCCTCCTTTTTGTCGTTGTCCTTACGACTGCTGCCGTTGCCGCCTTTATTGATGACGCTCAAGAGCACCAGCGTGGCGCAGATGATCAATGTGATGCAGATGGCTGTTGCGTTCATGTTTCTCCTCCTTTTCTCGCCTGCTGCCAGGCGTTACATTGTGATGCAGTTGGTTGGTATGTTTCTCTGTTCTGGGCTTCTCCATATAACGAGAGCTGATGGAAAAGGTGCCGGATCTGTTGCGCGGCCGTCCTCGTCTGTAAACTTGAGCCGCCCTTTTATAAATCGCACCTCGTCGGCTTTGCCGCCCAGGATGTAGTCGTGCCAGTATTGCGTGTCCGTCCTTGCCGGGATCAGCATGGCGACCATTGTGCCAGGCGTTTGGGATTCCTGGAAGCCCTTGCGCACCCAGTCAGCAATTTGCCGACCGTATGGAGGATTGCAAAACACTCGGCACCCCCCCACGATTGCTCCAGGCCGTTTTCTTCCGGTGTGAAGTAGTTCGCGCACTTGGCGCTTTTATGTGTTGCAGCAGGATCCAGGTTGAAGTGGAGCTCCTTGTCGAGCTTCTCAAAGAAGTCTGCAGGAGTGCACCAGTTCATCGCCTTACTGCTTAGCATTGCTTTGTTCATCCTCGTCCTCCTCTCCGTAGGTGATCTCGATGCCCTCCAGCATCTTGACCACTCCGCTCATAAAATCCACGCGGCAGCTCTCAAGCTCGTCCTGGCGGATGTACTTGCGCCCGTAGATCTCTTTCATGTCTCGGAACGTCTCCCAGGGGATCCGGTAGAAGTCCTGGAGCCCGAAGCTCACCAGCACAAAGGTGGCGGCTCCGAGCTTGTGATGTCTGGCCAGTGCCTCCACCTGCTCCTCAGTTAGCCGGTCGTATGTGATCCGGTCGCCGTCCGTGTGCTTTGCCTCAAAAACGACCGAGCGGCCGCCTGTGAGGGTGCCCTTGAAGTCCGGCTGTCCCTGCTTGGTGTAGCAAGCTAAAAACTGGCCCTGTCGGTTTGGCTTCCGGAGTGGTCGCATTGGTTCCGGCGTCTTTTCAATAAATGCCACGCCCATGGATTCGTACCACGCGAGGCTTGAGCTGATCAGGTTCTCAAAGTGCTCACCTGCTGCACGCGAGCGCCTGCCCCTCATGGCCCTTTCGTATCTCTCGACACTTTCCACCGCCTCTGTGGCTGTTGGATCCGGGTATCCCTCCTGGTTCTTTCCGGTCATCATGTTGCGCTCCTTAAAAAGCCCGGAGCGGCAGCAGGATCAAATTGCTTTTGAAACTGTGCCATGATCTCGTCCATTGCAGCAGGATGGGCCTCTCTTAAAAGCGGAGCGGCAGCAGGCGTGCCAGCTTCCACGGCAGCAGGCATAAGATCCGGGAGCTCCTTGAATACCTCCGCGGCGTCCATGATCGGGATGTTGTGCTCTTTGGCATATTTCAGCTCCCTGCGCATCCCGGCGCTCGGGTTTTGCATATAAAAAACGAGCATACCGTCGCACCGGCTGAGGAGTTCGATGCCTGCATCCATGCCGAGCGTCCTCTGTGCCTCATTTGTATCATCCAAAAACTGGGTGAAGTACACGTGCGGAGCGATCGGTATGTAGTCGGGCAGTGTCAGCATGACCAGCTGGCAGTATTCCTGAGCCATCGCGATGTTGTGCTCGTAGTTTCCGTCGTTGCCTCTGCAAGGTGAGCAGATATAAAGCAGTTTTTTCATTCTGTCTTTTTCCTCCCTTTTCGTTGTTTCTTTCGCCTTTGGCCTGCTGCCGTTGTTGCGATCATCAGGTCGGCCATGGCGTTGGCCACTTCTTCGGTCTCGATGTCGCTGCCGTGTAGGTGGTGGCGATTCTTTACCGCGTGCTGCGCTTTGGTCTCCAGGAGCAGGTTGCTGATGTCATAGTTGAGGGTGTTGCCGTCTGCAAAGGTCACCATGCAGCCGTCCGGGATCGGTCCGTTGTGGCGTTCCCATTCGAGCTGATGCTTTAACCTCCAGCGGTTCGGCTCTGCAACCTTTTCCCAGTAATATGGGTGAGAGTGCGGCTTGTTCTTTGTTGCCTGCCTGAGCCTCACGGTTCCGATCGGTGTGCCCCCGTTGTGCGGTACCTGACCTTTTTGGAAGCGTGTCGCCTTGGTTCTCTCAATAGCTTCGGCGCTCATGAAGTCGGTCTGCTTGAGTCCTTTGTTCCAGGACTGCTGCCCTTTGACAAAATAACCGGTGCGACCGCTGTCGAGCTTGTTCCTTGCGTAGTATGCTTTGACCTGTCCCTTTGTGAAGTGGGTGCCGAAGCGCTCGTTTAAGAGGTCAGCCATCGCCTGGTGTCCGGTTCCTTTGTAGTTGGCCAGTATGAAAGCATCCTGCTCTGGTGTTGTAAGTCTTTGCGCGTCTATTTTCTTTCCGGCTCTGCCGTAGTGGATCCCGTGGTTGTGAGTGTAGGCTTTCATCTGCGCCGGTGTGATGTCTATGCCGAGATCCTCCCGGATCTTTGGCGCCAGCTGTTTGATGGTGAGAGTCTTGAAGTGTTCGCGGACGTATTCCTCAAGCTCCGGTGGGTATATTTTCCTCGCCATCCTTTATCACCCCCTCGCCTTGGTCTTTTTGTCCTCCTGCATCGCATTGTCTCCGATCAGCATCTGAGCCACCGCTTTCGGATTGGTCTCAATGCCGAGCTCCTCGTTGGCATACTTGAGAGCATCCAGCTGAGTCTTGGAGATCTCGACGATGGTCTTGGCTGTTTCCGTGACCGCCTTGCTGCGTTTGATGGCTCTTTCGAGCCCCTCGTCGTCAAGGCTGTCATCGTTCACCCTCTCGATCTGCTCGAAAAGGTAGTTTTTCAGGTCTGTCATTGAGTTCTGCATGGTTTTCCTCCTTGCTTTTCTTGTGTGGGCTCCTGGACTGCTGCACCAGCGCACAAAATAGTGCGCCGGAGCTCGTCCGTGGTTTTATTCCTTTGGCTTTTCTCTGTCGAGCTGTTTCCAGCTCTTTGGCTTCGGACACTCCTCAAGCGGATGCCCTTTGCCGTCCGTTTTATAGTTGAGAGTGCAGCCGTGAACTTCTCCGCTCATTGGATGCCCGCCGGTTTCTGCTGCATAGCAGCCTTTGCAGGTTTTATTCATGGCCGCCCTCCTTTATTCATCGTCACCGTCATCGGTGTCGTCGTCATCATAGTCATCCTCAGGGTGATCATCCGGATCCCTTTTCTCGTAGAGTTCGTGGGTTCCGTCTGTGATCTGCCTGAGCTCGTCGTCTGACCATCCGAAGCCGTAAAGCTCAAGAGCTCCGACCATTGCCGCCATCTTTTCAATGCTTTCCTCTTTGGCGGTGCAGTCATAGTTTGCCAGCTCGATGCGTCCGAGCTCACTCTTGAACATGATCAACATCTGCTGGTCAATAGGCAGGCCATTGAAAAGGTCTGCAGCTGCTTTTTTCTCGTCTGCTTTGAGGTTCCACTTGTCTTTGCCGGTGATATAGCTCAAGCCATCGCCCAGGCTGATGTAGGTGTCAAAGGTGACGAGAGCGGACCATACTGCCGGGACGGATTCCTCCGGCTTGATGGGATCCACGCGGCCGTCGATGATATTCTTGATAAAGTCAAGGATCTCAGCGCCTGCTGCCTTTGTGAGGCTCTTGATCTGCTTGCGCTTTTTCTCCTTTTCTTTCTGTTCTTTCTCCCAGGGCGTGAGCTGCTTCTCCACGTCCTTGGCTTTCTTCTTTGCTCGGCAGATCTTGAGACCTCTCCAGCTTTCGCACCAGTAGAGCTCGTCACCGTCTGCCACGCCCTCGATGCGGAGACGCTTGCCCGGTTCTTCGTCCAGGTCGATCTCTTTCAATGTCTCAAACTTGGTGCCGTAGTCGTTGCGGGCGTCCGGGTTTTCTGTGATGCCTCTGGCGTCCAGCATTTCAAGCCATACTTTGGCGTGCTCGGCTCTTTTTTCGGCTCTTACTTCCTGCAAAGCTCTCCGGACGAGATCCTGGGAGCTTGTCGCTTCCTTGAGCACCTTGTTCCTGGTGTTCACGTTCTTGATCTTCTCCAGCTCGTAGTAGTCTTTGAGGGAAAGCTGGAAGCTGTCGTCTTTTTCCTTTTCTCTGATGACCTTGGCGTCCAGTTTTGCGATGTTGAGACGGTGCTGGATGGTTGTGTGGCCGAAGCCGGTCTTTTTCTCAATGGTTTCGATGGTTTCACCGAGATCGAGCATCAGCTGGAAGCCCTGCGCCTGTTCCCAGATTGTGAGATCATTGCGCTGCATATTCTCCTCGAGCATGATGCCGAGCTGTGTCTTGAATGGGATCCGGGTGAGGATCCTGCAAGGGAGCTGCTTGATGCCTGCCATCCTTGCCGCTTCGAGTCGGCGGTTGCCGATCAGTACAAAGTAGCGGTGCTCACCCTTTGAGCCGTTCGGGTTCTCCTCAAAAGGTTCCACCGGCACGTCTGCGTTGTAGTCCTTATCCTTGCCGATCATGATGATGACGGTCAGGTTCTGCATGACGCCGTTCTTTTTCATGGATTCCACCAGCTCGGTGAGATCTCCGAGGTCTTTTCTCGGGTTCTCCGGATGATGCTCCAGCTGGTCGGTGTTGATCATGACGATCTTGCTGCTCTGGTATTCCACCGCAGCGGTCGTTTCTTCCGCGACTGCTGCCGCTTCCTGGTTCTTCTTAGGTCTTGCCATTTTGTTTCCTCCTTGTGATTGTGTGGGCTCCTGTGATGCCGTAGGGCATTGTCGGTACAATGTCCCACGGCGGCGCTTTTCTTTTATGCGATGATTGTGATCTGCTCACGGTTCGGGATGTCTTTCAAAGCCTCCTCGAGGTAGTTCTTGACGTTAGCCACTGCCTCAGCTTTCCAGACTCCGCCATCTGCTGCCACGAGCTTGAAAGTCGGAGCGCTTCCCTCATTCTTGCGGATGCGGAAAATGAAGTCGCTCGCAGGCTGATCCACCTCCAAAAAGGTGCGGTACGGTGTCAGGTTGACCGGGTTCGGCACGATGGCGTTGTCTTTATGAGCGACGCCGCTCTTGATCACCACCTGCTGAGTCACTCCGTCGTCACTGTACTGCTCGTTCTGCTGGTCTGTGATGTTGGCCGCCACTGTTGCGACAGCTGTGCGATCATCCGACTCCTTGAAGCAGCTCTGCAGGGAGATCAGGAAGCGTTCCTGGTCATATTCGTGACCAAAATCAAAAGAGGGCAGGAGAGCTCTGACTGTGAAAAGTGTCTCGCGCTTTCTCTCCTTTGTGAGTCCGGAAAAAAGTCTCACCGTGGTCTCGTCCTCGACCTGGATGATCATGCTCTCGCGGAGCTCGTCCCTCTTTTGCTTGATGTAGTCCACCAGAGCGGTGAGGGTTGTTGCCTCGATGCTTTTCGCCATCGGCTCCTCGTCGTATCTGGTCAGGTTTTTGGTGCAGTAGGTCTTGCCGTTGATTTCTAAAACCTCGGGCTTTTCTGCTTTTGTGGCCAGTTCTGTGATGTAGGCCAGTGCTTCTTTGATCATTTTTTATCCTCCTTTGCATCCGGCCGCTCGACTGCGACCGTTTTCTCGTTGTATGGGTTTGTGTTGCTCACTTTGAAGATCTGACCGCAGTCATGGCACCGCAGGTGCTCCATGTTCGCGGTCGTTTTTGCCATTCCTCCACACTCCGGGCAGGCCGCCCGCCCGTCCGGGTGTAAAAAGACATCGTAGCGCATCAGCTCTCCGCTGCCATCTTGGCCAGTGCGTCATAGTTTGGCGGATCTAAGATCTCGCCAGTCTCAGGATCTACGTCAACGTCGGGGATGGGAGCGAGTGCAGCAGCTCCGCGGAGCTTTTTGCCTCTATTTCTCAGGTCGATGGGCGGAGTTGCCGGATCCGGTTCTTCGACCACCTGGGCGTTGATGATTCTGGCGTTATCTTCGCCGATGACTTCCGGGGCGGTCTGCGCCAGTTCCCTGATTGACATCTGTCCCGGTATGTTGCCGTCGTATTCGCTGATCATGACCTCGCCGGTGCGCATATCTGTCCCCATGAGCATCTGTGTCTCAATGGCTTCGGTGCTTGCCAGCTTAGTGGTGACCATGATCTGGGTGTCTACCACCTGGCGGTTCTTGCTTGGTGCAAAAGTCAGGGTGATGTTGATTTTTCGCTTTGTCGTGGGCTCCGTGTTTGGGTTCTGGATGTTTTCACCGACCTGCAGCAGTGCTTCGCTTACTTTTTCGCGAAAAGCACCGTCAGCGAAGTCGTTGAGGTCCATCATCCAGTCCGTGCTTCTGTGTCTCATTCGTTGGACTCCTCCTTTTCTTCGATGCGTTGGATCTCCGGATCCTCCGCGGTTAAATAGTTACCTCTAAGCAATCCGAGCTCAAGGCGCCGGAGCGTCTGCTCGCGATCTTCCCGCTCACGTCTGGCCACTTCGATTTTCTTGCGACCGTCGCCCGCCAGTTTCTCGGTGATGTCGTCGATGGTATTCCTCACGCTTGCCGTCACCTGCTGCCGCTGGCGTTCTCTTTCAAAGAGTGGGCGGTATATATCCATAAAAGCCACGCGATCCAGTCCGGGCTTTCCTCCGGTGATAGCCTGGCGCCTCAGTTCCCTCAGGTTTGACCATCCGACCGCCTTGACGGCCGTTCTGATCAGATCCGGGAGCTTGTCGCTTTCGTCTCCGAAGTCTCCGGAGGTGTAGAGCAGGTCAGTGACTGCAATCCACGCCTCGTCGGGCTGTATCATATCCGGGCATTGTATGGTCAGCATGATCTCGCGGATCTCCGCGATGCTTGGCGGCCATTTGTTGGTCTGGATGTGCTTCGCGACTGCCAGCTGCACCAGCTTCGCGTCATCCTCTGCAAAGGTTGCCGCCCAGATCTTTGCCATTCCCTCGACTGCCTGCTCTGATGCAAAGCGGTCGTGGTTAGGGTAGGCCGAGGAAATTGCCGCCAGGACCTGCGCCGTTTCTTTCACTGTCATCAGCTGCATCCTCCTCTCTGTAGATGCGTTCAAGCACTCCCATGGTGTCCACCTTGCGTCCCGCTGCCGGTTTTGATGTTGCAACCGTTCCGGCAGGTGTGAGCTCGTCGTCCCAGCGCCCCTGGTTCAGCCATGTGGCAGGGTGCGGTATAAACTGACCACCATCCTTTTGCCATTGCTGGGAGTTCTTTGCAGCTTCGACAGCTGTCAGGATCCTCTCAAAGAGTTCAGCTGTTGGCTTGATCTTTTTCCAGGACTTGAGAGCTGCTGCCTTGCCGACCTTGCGAGGGTAGAGCTTCCAAAACTCGTCGAAGCGTTCCGCCTGCAGATCTTTTTTCGGTGCATCCACCGCCGCAGGTGGTGAAAGTGTTTTTATTGTCTCTGTATCTGTATCATTATCTGTATCTGTATCATTATCTGTATCTGTATCGGGTTTTTTGGGTTTCTCAAAAAACCGTTCGGTTTCTTGGCTTTCTTTCGGTTTCGGTGGTCGCCCACCTTTGAGACCGTTCTTTCGGTTGGTTTCGCACTTTTTCTCGTACTCCTCGCGGTCTCTGTCGAGCTGCGCCTTTATGAAAGAGTAAGCCATCGCCGCCGCTCCTCTCAGGTATGTGGGCTCTGGTCGCTCCGGATCCTCATGTGCGAAGATGGCCCGGAGTAGTTGTCCGCACTCTGCATCAGTCAGCTGATCGAGGTGCTCGGCGTAGTCCAGATAAAGCAGGAAGCTCTTTTTTGTGGTGTCCTGCATCTTGACCACCTCCTTGTCTTAGTTGAATGGCAGCTCCTCGTCGATGCCGTCTGGGATGTTCATGAAGCCGTCGTCTGCCGGTTCTGATCCGCCTGCTGCATCCTGCGGTTTTGAGTCTGCGAAGTAGATATTTTTCGCGATGATCTCGGTCTGGCGGTGTTTCTGTCCGTCCTTTTCCCAGTCGTTGTTGTGCAGGGATCCGGAGACAACCACCTGGCGTCCTTTCTTGAGGTGCTTCTCGCAAAACTCTCCGAGCTTGTCAAAAGCTACAACCGGGAAAAACTCCGCCTTGTTGTTTGGCATATTGACGGCGAGAGTGAAGCGAGAGACCGCTTTCCCCTCTGCTGAGTACCTTGTCTCAGGATCTCGCGTAAGTCTCCCGAGTTCATTTACTTGATTCATTTAACAGTTCCCTCCTTGTGTTTGATACCATTTCCGTGTATAAATCTCGGACTATGGTGACTCTTATCCTCGAGGCTGCTTCTATTGCCTCGTTGGCGATTTTATCCATGTATTCATTCAGATCCGCTGGGTTGTGTGAGCTCTTTGTGTATTTTCTTCGCAATTCTTTTACAAGCTCCTCGTTTTTGGTGTTGAGGCTGTCGAGCATACTCTCGATGCTTGCCAGCGATTCGACAGTTTTGGGTTGTTCGTTCGTTCTGCTTGTTTCTTTGAGGCCCTTATCTATCAAAAAGTTGATCAGATCAGAAACGCTGCGCCCTTGCTCTTTTGCAATTTTCTGGAGCTTTTCTTCTTTTTCCTTTGTTACTCTTAAAGTGATTTTTTGACTTTTTCGCACTTGCTTGTAGTGATTACCCGTTTTGCCTTTCGGTGCAGTTTCTTCGGCTATCTCAAAAACATCGAAAATATCTACACCCAGGGCGGTCGCAATGTCATAGGCAGTGGTTTCTTTTGCTGGTCGGCCTTTTTCGATGTAAGAGAGCGTGGAGGCGCATACTCCTGATTTTGTGGCGAGTCCGTTGGATGACAGTCCCAGGCTTGTGCGCAGTTTTTTTAGCTTGTCTGTTTTTGCTTTAACCATCTTTATCCTCCTTGTGTTATGGTGTGCCCGTTCTTGCCTCGTCCAGCTGTCGGCAGATGTTGTCATACTGGTCGCGTGTCAGATCCGCAGGATCATCGCACTGGTATAGCTGCTTGATCCGCGCCGCACATTGCTCCCGGCTCATTCCGGCGTCCTCGGCTTTTCGGAATAGCCTGCCGATCTGTGCTTCTGTGAGCTTTCGCGGAGCCTGCTGCCCTTGCTGACCGTTTTGGGTTGCGGTCTGCTGTGGTCTTGCCTGGCTCTGCGGCCGTTCGCTGATGTGTTCAGTGTTGTCAGGATCATCCGCACCCTGATCAATGCCGAGCATCTCGAAAAGGTAGTACTTGAGGCAGTAGGTGAGGGCGCTGCCTTTTGCTTTATCCGGTCCGCCGTCGTTGGTGCCGATCGCGTGGAGCGTTACGGCTTGACGATCTTCCGGGTTGTCTGCATCCACCCAGGTGACCTCGATGTCCGATTCGTACACCCACACCTGGCGGTCGTAGCCGTTGCTGGTGTGCTGTGTATATGCGGAGTAGAAGATCTCGTCGCCGTTTTCAGCGTGCCGGGTGGCTGTTTCGCCTGTTATTTTCAAGTTGACGTGCTGCTCGTTCATGGCAGGCGTCAAAAATCTGTAAATGTCGTCGATGCGGTTGAAGCTATACTTCACGCCATCGCTGCGCTTTTCCTTTGGCAGTGACGGGATGGCCTTGCGGATCTCCACGAGCTTCTGCTCGAGGTTCAAAGGCTTGGCACCTGCTGCCGGTTTTGTCTCTTTTGCGTCTGGCGGCTTCTTTGCTTCTGCTTTAGTCGCTGACGTCTTGGCCGTGGATTGTGTTGCCATCAGCTGAGCCCTCCTCTCTGAAAAATCTGTGGCCGCCGATCGTCACCACATAGATCTGGGACTCGTG
>JAFUXZ010000237.1 GCA_017470795.1 Paludibacteraceae bacterium | reverse complement strand
GCCGGATAATAGTAGACCTCTTCCGGTTGCCTGCCTGCTTTGAGGTTGCCTGTGGTCCAGATTCCGTTGCGGTCAGCATCAACGAATAGACGCATATAGTAGTCACCCGGGTCAAGATACTCGAAGACGGTGCCTCCCGACTGTGCCGGCAGGGAGCGAACGGGCTTGTCGTTTGTGTTGAGGATCTGTATGACAGCGTCTTCCTGCATCGGATCAAGGATGACGATAAGTTTTGCATACCGGTCTAACGACTTGATATTGAACTTGCTGCTTTGCTTTTCGTTGGCCTTGCCGTATACATCGACAAAGGCGGCCGAGTCCATCACAAATTCATAGCGGCCTTCCGGTTGCCATTCGTAGTTGATGCTGAAATCAATCAGACAGCTGTCGGTCGGACTGATGTCGAAGGTCAGTTCGGTGCTGATTGAGTCGTGCCATTGCAGCAGATGCAGCTTCTCCTTTCTCAACGTGTCAACGGGTGAATCGGCGGTAATCAGCAACGGCTTGTACACATCAACCTCACCGCCTGCCTGCACTTTAATCTTCAGTGGTGTGGGACGCATGCTCTTTGTGCGTTGCGTGTTGCGTTCTGCGCGTGGGCGGCGGAAAATTGCCCGCAGGGTGTCTGTCTGTGGCTGCAGCTGATAGATTGAGTCTGTCTTCAGGTAATTGATGGCAAAACGGAGGGTGTCGCGTTCGTAGACCGTTGAGTCGCAGATCCAGTAGGTCAGTGTGTCTTTTGTTTCGTTAGCTTGAAGGCGCAGTCTGTTGACCCATGCATCCTGTGTGTCAATCGGCATGAGTGCAGGCAGCGTGTCTGATGGAGCGTTGAACAGGAGCGTGATCTTGTGCTGTTCTTTGCGTTCTGTCGAAACCAGATACTGCCGCTTGTTCTGTTCGGTATAATAGCGCAGAAGCAGGTCGGAGGGATGATAGGTGGCCTGCGTTCTGGTGTATACGGTGTCTATCTGTGCATCGTCTGTCCAGATGGTGTCTGATGTTGTCGACACGTGACATGAGGGTGTGACCGAACTGTCCAGAACAGCGACGCCTTCGCTGATGTTGAACATGTAGTTGTGATCGTTGTCGTTCAGGGCAAAGACGCGATAGGTGCCTGGAGCAAGGTTGCTGACGCGGAAGAAGCCCTTGCTGTTGGAGCGTCCGATGCGTTTGAACGGTGTGGTGCTGAAGGTCGTGTCTGCATAGGTGTCAGCATCATATATGCCGACGAGCACCGATTCCATCGGATTGAGAGTCTCGGCGTCGATGAGCATACCGCTGATTTGGAGCGTGTCAATCACCGGTCCGGTGGAGAAACTGAAACTGTAGTCTTCGAGTGCATTCTTTTCGTTGTTGTCCTGTATGGCATTGCCGAAGTCGATGGTGTAAGTTGTGTTTGGCAACAGGGTGTCGGCTTTGTCAAAGCGGATGGAAAGTTTGCGGTTGATGGCTTGAATGTCGGGCATTTTCTTTTGCGGAGGGGAGATGAGGACATTCTTCTGAATGTTGTCGACGGTGATGTTCTCATCGAAGACCACCTCAATGTTCTTCCTTTGCCAGTTGACGGACCCGTTTTGTGGCATCTCGGTCAGGATGCGTGGCGGAATACTGTCGCGTGGTCCGCCTTGTGGTCCGGCTCCCCGGTTGGCACACGAGGTCTGACCCGCAAGCAGGACGATGACGGCCAAGCCGATGAGGAGTGATGATATGTGTGCTGGGACTTTCATAATGGCGCGTGTTTTAGGATTGGAGATGGTGTGCGAGTACCTGATGACCGATGCGGCAGTGTAGGCATCGGTGCGGCATGCAGTAGTTCTGATAGAGTTGCAGCAGTGCCTGTGTATCCGCTGCGTGATGTGCTTCAAGTCCGGCCCCGACGCACTTGCTGATATGAGCATTGCGTTCGGCAGGGATGTCTTCCAGCAGGCTGATGGCCGCCTGCTCCATGTCATGATTGTCGTGCCGTTTGCCGTAGACGAAGAGATAGGGGGCAATGGTGTTGATAATGATGACGTTGACAGACTGCTGTCCGAGTGGCTTGGGCTTTGCCGATGTGGCTGCGCCGAAGTGGTAGTGCGTGTCCCAGTAGGTGTCGGGACAGATGTCAAACAGGCGGCGGATGTTTTGTGGCGACGGGTTGTCAATGATTTGTCCGAACAGATTGGGTGAGAGGTGCATCAGCCGGGCAAATTGTGCGATGCGGATGTGTGGGAGGTTTTGCGGCCGCATGCGCATCATCTTCCATGTGCTTCCGTCGATGGGTTTGAGCTGGAATTTCTGTTGCAGAAACCGATACTCCTGTTGCAGTTGCCGGCTATAGTCGTCAACGGCATCATTCAGCAGTCCGGCCTGTCCGAACAGCAGGGCCTCTATCTGTATCAGGCTGTTTCGATGCTTGCTGATGCAGGATAAGGGCAGTGACCGTGCGAGTTGTTCAAAGGGCTGGCTGTTGGTGTGAAATCCGAAGTTGCGTGCCACTGAGATATAGAAGGCATCTTCCCATGAATTGACGTGTTGCTCCAGCAACCGGTCTATCCGGTCGGCTTTCTCTGACAGGCGCTCGAGCAGCAGGGTGGTGAGCCATCCGCTGATGATCACGTGCGGCACCAGTTTTATCCTGTCGGAACAGGCTACTGTGTCATGCTTCTGGAGCCATTGTTCATATTGACCGTAGATGTCTTCCGGGTAGTTAAGCACACATTGGGATATCGGTGTTCCGTCTGTTCGGCAGATGTCTGCATCGCTTGTGGCAACGACGTGCAGGATTGTGCTGTCGTAGGCGGCATCTGTCTGATGATGATGCCTGTACCAGTCGGACGCGCGCAGGTGTATCTCTACGTTGCCGACCCAATAGGTGCCGTCAATCTTGATTTTTGCCCCGAAGAAGTCGGGACCGCTGTCGTAGTTATGTCGCCCTACATCAACCACTTCTATCGGTCGGCCGTCGATAGTGACTTGTGGCAGATGCATGAAGAGTTTCTGCTGCCACACGTAGTGTAGAAATTGTTCGTTCACGATGTGCGGATGGGCGATGTGTCAGGGTCCCGGTCAAGCAGTTCGGCAGCGGTTTGCTGAACGGCCTGTTGTTTTATCTCGAGGGCTGAATGATGCTCGTGTTCGTCGAGCAGCCCGAATTGGTAGCCTTGCTCCTGCAGCCATTGCAGCGCCACAGGCAGGACGGCAAGTGTGCGCTCGGCCGATTTGACGGAGTCATGAAAGGTGATGATGGAGCCGTTGCGCACGTGCCGCCTGATGCCCCACAGGATGAAAGCCGGTGAGAAGTGACGGTTGTAGTCGTGGGTCAGGACGTCCCACTGGATGATTTCATACTTCATCAGCAGTGCCTCTTTCTGACTGTGCTTGAGCCGGCCGTGTGGCGGTCTGAAGAGTCGGCTCTGCAGGATGCGTTCAGCCTTCTCGACGTTGGCGATGTAGGTGCGGATGCCGTGTCTCATGCCCTGCATGTGGTTGTAGGTATGATTGCCGACAGCGTGTCCGCGCCGTCGGATGTCGTCGAGCAGAGCCGGGTAGCGCCATGCGTTCTCGCCGACACAGAAGAACGTCGCCTTTGCGCCAAAGCTGTCCAGCACGTCGAGCACCTTGGGTGTCACCTGGGGTACAGGGCCGTCGTCAAACGTGAGGTATACCGTCTTGCTGTCCGGACTCCGGCGCCATGTGAATCCGCCGAAGAAGCGTTGAAGCCATGTGGGCAGTTGAAAGATGAGCATGTGTCAATCGCGTTGACGGGCCTCGTTGACTGATATCGGACGCCCATCCGTCATCTTCCCGTTCATCTCGCTGATAGCCTTGCGTGCATCGGCCTCTACGGGCATCTCTACAAATCCGAATCCCTTGCTGCGTCCGCTGATTTTGTCACAGATCACGCGTGCATGAGCCACTTCGCCATAGACTTCAAACATCTCCTTAAGTCTCTCACTGCGCATGCTGTAGGGCAGGTTGCCGACAAATATATCCATATATCTGTTGTTTTTGGTTTAACTATGATGCAAAATTACGCACATTCTGTCAGACGGACAAGCGGCCGTCAGCGGCACAGGGAGGGCTGTTGCCGCCGGTGTGGACACGTCGTCTGAAGGCTGTGGGCATGATGGTGAAAAGGAGGGAGCAACTCCGTACAGGCCAGCAAGGGCTGAGCGTGTTTGGTCGGTTGTGTGTGGAATGCGTCCGTAAAGCCGAATCTGTCAGGTGTGCGTCTGGCGGCAGATGATGTGTGCCGACCTCTGTTGGCGTTGTGTAGGGCTGCTCGTGGTGGCATATCAGGCCCGACGGATATTGACCGGCATGCATGCGTGCGTCACGTCTGCTCCGACGGCATCGGCATGTCGGCAGGATTGTGGAGTCATGCGTCTGACGGGCGCCGGCTCTCAGATACGTGCCCTGTCATCAGGACTCCCGACGCAGCCTATCGGGCATGCTTCCTGGCTGTTTTTCCAGGAAGACATCATACAGACAGCCCCAGCCTGACGGCTTTGTGCAGCAGTGCTGTCAGTGCCGGCAGATTGGGGCTGTTTCAGACTTTCGGAGATCTATCGTGTCATCTGTCTGATG
>JAFUXZ010000236.1 GCA_017470795.1 Paludibacteraceae bacterium | reverse complement strand
GCCCGTAAGTTGCCGGAGAGTGTCGGCCGGGATGGTCTTGACGTCTGTCAGGTAGGCCATATCGCCGATGCGGTAGCCGATGATGGGCAAGTGTCCGTGCATGATGCGCAAGGGGGTGATGCTGAACGATCCGATGCGTATCTGATGATTTGGAATGACTTGTCTCAACTGCAGTTGGGGCGACCCGGGATAATGATGGGTGCCGAAGCAGTAGTGAAGATTGCGGCGGATTGACTGCAGCACGCGCCGCTCGGCGTAGATGGGCAGGCTGCCTAACGGACGCACATCGTCCAATCCTCCAAGATGATCGTAGTGTTCGTGTGTGATGATTATGGCGTCCAGATGGTCAATGTCTTGTCGGAGAGCCTGTGCGCGGAAGTCCGGACCGCAGTCGATCACAATCCGTGTTGTCTCGTCTTCTATCAGCACAGAGGCACGAAGCCGTTGGTCGTGAGGATCCGTTGACTGGCATACTTCACATTTGCACCCGATGAAGGGCACTCCGACGCTTGTCCCGGTTCCAAGAAATGTGATGCGCATATTTGTGCTTGTTGAGTTGAGTTTGTGTTTGACTTGCAGTGCAGGCCGCAGACTGATGTCGTGCGTTGCCTTGATGAGCTTCGCTCCTGCCGGCTTCATGACGCTGTTCAGACGTTCATCCTGATGCGCCACTGGTCGGGATAGAGGTTATTGCTCCGGTTTCCGATATTCTTAATCCATCCGACAGGCACGTTCTGATAGCATACCAGCAGTTGTCCCGTCGGAGCGTCAGTAAAATGAACGGCCTCACCATGCAGATAGCTCAGTGCGGTCGGGAGGTCAGCATTCACTTGCCGGAACGCCGATTGCCGGATATGCTTGCTCAAAGCCAGCTGATGCGCCGGGATCCAGTTGCGGCCGCGCATTTCGGCCACTCTTATACCGCGCAGCAGGCAGTACAGCCTCTGACCGATGGCTTCAGCCATGTCAGTATGCACTCTCCTGACGGCGTGAACATATTGTGCATCCGATGTCAGCAGCCACTCGTCGGGTTGATTGAGCCATTGACGCATCTCGTGCAGGCTGTCTCGTTGTGACGTGCCTCTGGAACTTTTCAGACGCATCGTCTGCCGTTCTCCCTCATGTTTGCGCATGCAGGCGATGTAGAAACCCTCACTGCGCTGGCGATGCGGATAGAAGTGGTAGCCTGTCCCGGTGGTGTACAGATTCCATGCGTCACTGACCTGAAGCGTCAGCAGGTCAGCTCCAAGATGTTCGCATATCCAGTGGACGTTCTGCTCGTTTTCCTCCGGGTTGAATGTGCAGGTGCTGTAGATCAGCAGTCCTCCGGGGCGCAGGGCGTCCCACACATCATTCATGATGGCGCGTTGGCGTTCGGCACACATCTGGGCGTTGGCCACGCTCCACTCGCTGACAGCCCCTGCATCTTTGCGGAACATGCCTTCGCCGGAGCACGGGGCATCGACGAGCAGAGCGTCAAACAGATGGCGCAGTTGTCCGACTTCGGCGGGCCTGTTGCTCGTGACCAGCACGTTGCCGCTGCCCCATTTGGCCACGTTCTCGGCCAGAATCTGTGCGCGCTGACGCATCACTTCGTTGGCTACGAGCAGTCCGTTGCTCAGATGCTGGGCCAGCAGGGTGGACTTGCCGCCCGGAGCGGCACACAAATCCAGCACGATGCTGTCTGTTGGTATCAGTTGTTCACATACCTGTTGCAGGAACATCGATCCGGCTTCCTGGACATAATAACAGCCGGCATGGAGCAGGGGGTCGAGCGTGAAACGCGGCCGGGCATTCAGGTAGCGGCCGGCGTCACACCATGGGACGCGCTCTGCATCGTCAAATTCCGGCAGGGGAGTCTTGTCGTTCAGCCGGATGCTGACAGGCTGCTCTTCAGACAGGGCCTGCTGCAGTTCGGGCCATTCGTCGCCCAACTGGAGCGACATGCGTGATATGAATTCTTCTGGCAACTGCATATACAGAGTACAAAAATACGAATTAGTTTGTACATTTGCGCCCTCCGAAAAGCGATTTTCGGCATGTTGTCAGGCGTCTGAACGGGCGTTGAGCGGAAGTCAGATTTCGGTGTCTCCTGCGCTGTCGTCATCACTCTGGGACGAGGATTATGGCTTGCAGGAGCCGATGGCTCTGATGAGCAGGAATGCGTTGGTCATGCTGTGCCTGCCGGCAATGGAGTGGGGGCATGCATACGCCGCTTCTGCCCGGCCGGGCTGCGATGGGTGAAACCTCTCCCGTCCTGACGAATCCGGCAGCAGTCAGCGGACGCAAAGCTTCGGGGCGCATTGCGCCGGCAGATGTGTACAGAAGGATACATGGTGTGCGCCGAAGCCATGAGTATGTGATGAAAAACGAATCAGACAGGGGGCCTACGACGCCCGTCTGACAAACGGTCAAGAACGAAGGAGGTTGGTCTGTATATGAAAAAACTGGTCATCTTTGATTTGGATGGAACTTTGCTTGATACGCTGGGCGACCTTGCGGCAGCGTGCAACCATGCTTTGGAGAAACTGAACTTTCCGACGCATGAGGAGGCTGCATACCGGCAGATGGTAGGCAACGGAGTGATGAAACTTTTTGAACGCGCCTTGCCACAGGAAGCACGAAACATGCACAACCAGGAACTGATGCGTACATATTTTACAGCCTACTACAACTGTCATGACATGGATCGTACGCATCCCTATGAAGGCGCTCACGAACTGCTCGTGTCTCTGCGCCGGCAGGGCCTGCAACTTGGCGTGGCGAGCAACAAATATCAGCAGGCCACCGGTCGACTGGTGCTTCACTATTTCCGTGATATCCACTTCTGCGGCATCTTGGGGCAGCGTGAGGGCTTCAGACTGAAGCCTGACCGTCAGATTGTGGACGACCTGATGCGTCTGTCAGGAGTGACAGCATCGGAAGTGCTTTATGTGGGCGATTCGGCAGTGGATATGCAAACGGCTCGCAATGCCGGAGTAGAGGCGTGTGGCGTAACATGGGGCTTTCGTGGCCGTGAAGAGCTGGAGGCCGAGCATCCCGAGCATATCATTGACCGGCCGGACCAGCTGCTTGACCTCCTCTGAACAAAAT
>JAFUXZ010000235.1 GCA_017470795.1 Paludibacteraceae bacterium | reverse complement strand
TGCTTGGAGTCGTTGAGCAGGTCGTTTCGGAAGTCGGGCGGGAGGATGACGGCAGCTGCCACTACGGGTCCGGCGAGGCATCCGCGTCCGGCTTCGTCGCATCCGCATTCGATGGTGTCTTTGATCATGTAGGGCAGGAGCATACAGGCTTTGTTGCGGGGTGTTCAGAAGGGGTAGCCGATGGCGAAGTGGAAGGCCATGTCGTCGCGCCATGTGGGGGCGGTGCGCCAGCGGTGGGAGGCGGTGAGTGAGGGGTCGTAGAGTTTGATGCCGTAGTCGATGCGGAAGACGAAGAAGGAGAAGTCGAGCCGGAGGCCGATGCCGTATGACATGGCAATCTCTTTCATGAAGCTGTCCCATTTGAATTCGCCTCCGGGTTGTGAGTCATACTGGCGGATGGTCCAGATGTTGCCTGCGTCGAAAAAGAGGGCGCCATCGAGTTTCCAGAAGAGTTTGGGGCGGTATTCGAGGTTCATGTCCAGGCGTAGGTCGCCGGCTTGGTTGTTGATGTCGATTCTGTTGCCACGGCTGCGGTAGGTGCCGGGGCCGAGTGTGCGTACTGACCAGCCGCGCACGCTGTTGGCTCCGCCGGAGTAGTAGCGTTTTTCAAACGGGAGGGAGTTGGCGTTGCCGTAGGGGATGCCGCTGCCGAGTGCGAGGTGGTAGACGATCCGGTTGTTTTTGCTGAATATCTGGTGATAGACGATGTCGAAGTCGGCTTTGACGTATTGTGAGTAGCGGATGTCGAACACGCGGTAGGAGCCGTCGTCGGCCTGCCGTGTGCCGGCGAGGTGGTTGATGCCCCAAAGCAGGTTGCCGGCGGTCTCGATGCCGTAGTGCATGGCTACGTAGTTGCGCAGGGGTTGTGAGGCTTTGTAGGAGGTGTAGGAGCCGGAGTATCCGATGCGCATAATCAGGTGGTCTTCAAAGCTGTAGCGCATGATGGACTGGTCGTTGATGAAGTACTGCCGGAAGGCGTCGGAGATCCATGGCAGGTAGACGTAGTTGATGTCGAGCAGGTCGAAGGCGTGGCTCAGGGGGGAGCGGCGCGCCTGCCAGGTGTAGCGGATGCCGGCTCCGGCGATGGTGCGTGTGTATTCGGAGGGGCGTTTCTGCAGGTTGTAGCTGATGTTGATGCCGGTCTGTGCACGCAGGCGTTGTTTGGTCTCGGTGCTGAGGAAGGGGAACAGCACATTGGGGAACTTCAGCCCCATGTCGGCACCGATTTCGATGTCGTTGTCGGCATTCTGACGCCATTCGTAGGCGGCATGCAGCTTGAGCGAGAACTCTTCTGCGCCTCTGAAGGCGTTGCGGTGGGTGTAGCCGAGTGTGCCGGCGATGCCGAAGTCGCCGGCGGAGTAGGTGCCTTCGCCTTCGATGGAGGCGGTTTGTTTTTTGTTCGGGGTGACGACGACGTAGCAGTCGAGCAGGCCTTGTCCGACGTCGCGCATGGCAATGTTGACGTAGCGCACGGGGCTGAGCTTGTTGAGCGCTTCGTAGGTGCGGTCGACGCGCAGTGCGTTGTAGGTCTGACCCGGAATAATCAGGCAGTTGTCAATCAAGACACCGGGGCGGAGCAGACGTTTGCCGATGTAGACGAATTTGTATTGCCCGATGTTCAGGCTGTCGATTTGCGTGGAGTCGGTCGGGGCGCTTTGTGTCGCGTTGGCCATGAAGATGACGCGGCGGATGGTGTACTTGCGGAAGATGGCTTCGCGTACGGAGTCGGGTGCGCTCAGGATGTAGGGGCGCAGTCCGAGTGCGACGTCTACTTGGTTGGAGTTGAGCGACGAGTCGGCAAGGAAGTGCAGGTAGTCTTTGTCGAAGTTGTAGTAGCCGCGGCGTTGCATGACGGTGGCGATGCGGTCGCGTTCGGCGTCCATCTGGTCGATGTCAAACAGTGCGCCGCTTTGCAGTTTGCGGCGTGTGCTGTCGCCGGCGATGCGCTTCAAGTCTTCCTGTTGGGCGAGTATGTCGTATTGGTGGATGCGGTAGGGTTGGTTGGCGGTGACGCGGTAGTAGACGTTGGCCCGTTTGTGTTGATGTGTGTCAACGCTGTCGGTCACGATGGCGTTCAAATATCCCTTGTTGCGCATCGCCATCTGGATTTGCTCCCGGGAAGTCTGCGTGAGGTCTGCATCGAAGAGCTCCGGCGGGGTGCCAAGTTTACGGAGGAAGCGGTTCCATCGGCGGGTGGTGTCCGGACCCGATAGGCTGTACAGATTCACTTGGGCTTTCCACAGTCCGAAGATTCCTGCGTTGGGGGTCTGTCTGAGGTAGCCGCTCAGCTGGTCCTGTCCGATGTCTTTCGCGTCGGAGACGATCTTGACTTTGTTGAGCAGGTAGCCGTCATCGGGCACGTACTTGGTCACGCTGCAGCCTGCGAGCAGGAGCATGAGGGTGATGATGAGCGGTGTTTTGCCGATGCGCAACATGTTGTTTGTGTGGGCTTTGTGGAGGGGGAGTGTTCCTCTTCGGACAGCAAAGTTAGCATTTCCTTGTCAAACGTCAATCGGTTGCGGCGTGTGGCGTTGTGTGTGGCGTGTGTGCAGGCTGTCCGTGTGTGCGGGGCTTACCGGCTTCTGATGCTGTCGAGCAGGCGTTTCCAGCTGCCTTTCTTGCCGTAGTTGAGGATGTTGTTGCGGTAGATGCGTCCGGCGACCCACACCGAGCCCCAGGCCGTGAGGCAGAGCAGGGCGATGCACAGGACGAGCTGCCAGGTGTCGACGCCGTAGACTGCGCGTGCAAGCATCACGATGGGGCTGGTCAGCGGGATGATGGAGCACCATACGGACAGGGCGGCGTCGGGGTTGCTTGATGCGTACATGGCTGCATACATCGAAAACAGAATCGGAATCATGATCGGAATCATGAACTGCTGTGATTCCTGCTGGTTCTCGAAGAGCGACCCGACGGCTCCCAGCAGGGAGGCATAGATGATGTAGCCGAGGATGAAGAAGAGCAGGAAGAGGGCTGTCAGGCCGGCGAACTGGGAGCCTGTCAGCAGACTGATCAGGGCGTGAAGACCGCCGGAGGAGGGGATGAGGCTCCCCGAGAGGTTCAGTACGCCGATCAGTGAGCCGCCCAGCAGAAGCCACAGGGCTATCTGCGTGAGGCCGGTGAGGCCGATGGCAATAATCTTGCCGGCCATGAGGTCGGTGGGACGGACGCAGGAGACGATGGTCTCCACCACGCGTGTCTGCTTTTCTTCCATCACGCTGGTCATCACCTGGTTGCCGTACAGGAAGATGAACATGTAGATGATGATGGACATCAACAGGCTCAGGAGGGTGGCAATCTCCGACTCGTAGCCTTCGCTCTGCTGCTGGTCGATGCGTCTGGTGGCGAGGTCGACCTGCAGGCGGCTGTCGCGGATAATCTGGCCGACCTGCGGCAGGTCGTAGGCCGCGAGGCGCTGACCGCGCACCACTTCTGACAGCTGGCTGCCGACGGTGGTCTTGATGTTCATGTCGGGCTGCTTCTGACCGTAGAGGACGGCCTGCCCGCCGAGGGTCAGGTCGCGGTCGATGTGCAGGATGGCGTCGACATCGTCGTCGGGCCAGGTGTTGTGGAGGGTCAGTGCTGCGAAGGGCTCGGTGGCGCGGGCGTAGGTGCATTCGCTCTGCCCGTTCATCAGCATCAGGGAGTCGGCATACAGGCCGCTCTCGTCGCATATCAGAACCAGGCGGTTGCTGCCTCCGATGCTCATGATGAGCGTGGGGAGGGCGGCAATGGCGACGAAAGCCAGCGGAGTGAGCAGTGCTACCAGCCAGAACGAAAGTTTGCGGACGCGCGTGAGGTATTCGTGACGAATGATCAGTGACAACATAGTGGGCGGTTTATGAAAGGTCGGCAACGGTCTGGATGAAGATGTCGTGCATGCCGGGCATGATTTCCTCAAAGGACAGGATGGTGCACGTCGGCAGCAGCAGCTCAATCAGCTGGTTGTGCGTCATCTCGGGCGCTTTCTGCAGTTCATAGGTGTGCACGCCCCGGTCCTGATGATGCGCCGACAGGCTGACTCCCTGTGGCAGTGCGCGGATCTCGTCCGGACAGCGGAGACGGAAGCGGTGGGTGGCATGCTGGCGGCGGATGTCGTCGATGCGGCCGTCGAGCACGATGCGCGACCGGTGAATCAGCGAGATGGTGGTGCAGAGCTGCTCCACCTGTGACATGTCGTGCGTGGAGAGGATGAACGTGGTGCCTTCGCGGTTCAGGTCGGTGATGGCCTGACGAATCTCTTCGACGTTGATCGGGTCGAAGCCCGAGAAGGGCTCATCAAGAATCACGAGGCTCGGACGGTGCAGGATGCTGATGACAAACTGAACCTTCTGGGCCATGCCTTTCGAGAGCTGGTCGATGCGCTTGTTCTCCCAGCCGGTCATATCGAACCGCCTCATCCACCACGTCAGCTCGCGCTGTGCGTCGGCACGGCTCATGCCGCGTAGCCGGGCCAGATAGACCGCCTGGTCGGCCACGCGCATCTTGCGATACAACCCGCGCTCTTCGGGCAGGTAGCCCAGGGAGCGTATAATCTGGGGAGAGAGCGGCTGACCCTCGATGCTCACGCTGCCCGAGTCGCTGCTGATGATGCCGTTGATAATCCGGATCAGGGTCGTCTTGCCCGCTCCATTGGGGCCAAGCAGCCCGTGCATACCCCCACGATTGACGTGCAGGCAGATGTCGGTCAGCGCCTGATGATTAGCATATTGCTTGCTGATGTGACTGATATTGAGCATGACTTAAAACCGAAAACACGCGGACGGAAGCCTCCGCGCACCATGATGCGCGCCGTGACTGTCCGCCCACCAACCGGTGCCGCCGTCTGCAGCACCCATTCAGAGATGCTCCGTGAGAGCATCAAAAAAGACTGCCGGAGTTGTGATTTGTGCAACACAACTCCGGCATGTCGTCAAATCAGATGCTTTGGTCCGTACCGAATCAGCCGATGCTACCGGCCACGAGGATGACCGTCAGCAGGGCAAGGATGGCATAGAACTCAGGGAAGGCGGCCATGATCATCGTGCCGGCTGTTACGTCGTGACCGGCGGCAGTGGCCGCAACACCATTGGCGCATACCTGACCCTGACGGATGGCTGAGATCAGACCCACCACACCAAGGGCAATACCTACACCGAAGATGGCAGCAGCCTGGATGGCTGTGATCTCAGGAGTGATCAGACCGGCAACCATGAAGTAGCCTACGAAGCCGTAGATACCCTGTGTGGAAGGAAGAGCCGACAACAGGATGTACGTACCCATGGCGTCCGGACGCTTCTTCAACGCACCAACTACCGTGTTACCGCAAATCGTAAGGCCGTAGGCACTACCGATACCGCACAAACCTACCATAAAGGCAACGCCCAAGTAGGCAAGAACTAAATTAAGCATAATGTAAGATGTTTTGAAAGGTTATTGTTATTGTTTGTTTTTGTCTGTATTGGAAAGTGAATCTTGACGCGGAGCGTTCAGCAGGGGCGCTCAGTCCTTGTCGGCTGCCGCGGAGAAAGGACGGTAGGCCAGGCCACGCCCTTCAAACTCGGCATTCTTGTAGAACTCAACGAAGGTCAGACGCATCGGGTGAACAACGGCACTGATCACGCACAAGAACAGGTTCAGGCCGTGACCAAACAGCATGACGAGGATGCAGGGCAGCCAGCCGATCCACGAGGGCATTGCGCCGCCGAGCTGCAGTGCAAGCTGATTGAACACATTGCCAAGGATGCCGCCTGCAAGGCCAAGGGCGAAAAGGCGGATGTAACTCAGCACGTCGCCAAGCAGCCCACTGGCCATGTTGTACGTTCCGTAAAGGCCGGAGCCAAGGTTAATCAGCGGGTTCTTGCCCGGCGCGTTGTAGAACAGAATCACAAGGCCCATGGCTATGGCGATACAATAGAGTACATACTGCACACCCTGACCCATCTGCATGCCCATCATGCCGGCAGCAAGCACAATCAGGTCGATGAGCAGCACAAGCCAGGCAAAGGTCGACGCAGCATATCTGAAGCCGTGCTGATTCGTGATCTTGATGCCCTTAAGCAGCATGGCGAAGAGAATCTGTATGATACCCAGCGCAATAGCAAGGATCATCATCGGATCAAAGCCCAGCGTGTCGGCGTAATTGTCGGAGGTCAGGAACAGGCCGCGCAGACGTTCAGGCCAAAAGTTGGGGGCGTAGTCAGACGTCGGACTGATGCCGAAGAACGTGCCGGTGAGCAGTCCGGCAAACACCGTAGCCGCTCCGAGGAAGATACCGAGGTTGGCCCAGTTCTTCAAATCGGGCATCTTAAGACGTACGAAAATCGCAGCCGCCAGAATCAGCAGCCCGTAGCCTGCATCGCCCATGCAAAGGCCGAAGAACAGCATGAAGAAAGGTGCGAACATGGCCGTGAGGTCCAGCTCCGAATAGTTGGGCAGCGAGTACAGACGCGTGATGGGCTCAAACAGCTTGGCAAAAAAGTTGTTCTTCAGCTTAATCGGGATATTCGGGTCTTCAAAATCCGGATCGGCGGCCTCGTAGTATATCCCTTGTGCTTCGAGCATCTTGACCAGCTCGTCCTCCTGCTCCTGCGGGCAGTAGCCTTCAAGCACGCGCACAGCGCCCTCGTCGGCATGCTCCGTTGAGAGTTGGACGCGCTGCCAGTCGATGTCGGTCTCGACCCTCACGCGTAGTGCTTTCAGGTTGCCCAAGTTTGCGATGGACCACGCTTCGAGTTTGGCCTGTTGCGCAACGAGCAGCCCGTTCAGATTGTCGATGTCGGTCTGTAGCTGGATTATGTTGTGGTCGTTCAGCTGTACGGCGTCGGCTTCCGGATGTACATGCTCGTGGTTGATGGTCACGAAGTAGACATTCTGTCCTTCCTTGCCCACCTGCAGGGCGTTGAAGTCGTCAATCCACGAGGCGTCAAACCGGTTCTCGGGGCAGCAGAAGAACTGCACCTGGTAGCCTGCGTCCTGAATCTGTCCGATGCGCTTCGTATCAAAGGCGCCCCACACCTGCATCCGCTGCAGCTCGCTCTGCGTCTGCTGGATGGTCTGCTCCAGCTGTGAGCGCTCTGCCGTCAGCTGGTTCAGTTGGTCGAGCAGCTTGAAGTCCGGCTGCTCATCGGCCGGCCAAGTCTGCGTGCCCTCCGGCAGGAGTGCAGACACCTCGGCAATGGCTTTGTCAATGCGTGCCTTGAGCTGCATCTGCTCGCGGAGCTGCTCGCTCTCGGCCAGCGCATCGGGCTTCTCGGTGACATGCAGCACCCCGACCTTGCGCAACTGCTCAAGAAAGTCGGCATACTGCTTGTGGTACACCAGGAAGTCGTATTTTCTCATTTTAACGATCATCTCTTTGTGTGTTTGATGATTGGTCTGATGTTATTCTGTCTGTTTGTAGATTGTGCATAAAAGGAGCCGTGCGCGGTGTGTCCCGTCAGTTGCAGACGAGGCCTTGCTCATCGTCCTCGATGACTACGTCATTCGCATCGACATAGACGACCTGTCCGTTCTCGTCGCCACAAACAAGCTGTTCGTCCCTTTTCCGCTTCTCAATGACG
>JAFUXZ010000027.1 GCA_017470795.1 Paludibacteraceae bacterium | reverse complement strand
TCCGTCATGATCGCATAGAGATGCCAGCACTGCTTGTACTCGGTCTCATTGCGGTCCCAAGGGTCAAAAATGACTCTGACAGCCATCACATCATACACATCGTCGTACGTCAGATTGTGTTCTGACATCTTGCGCCACACGCTGTAGGGCGACTTGATGCGCGACTTGATTTCATAGTGAAATCCCTCCGCATCGAATTTCTCCCGGATTGGCGCAACGAACTGTTCAAAATACGCCTCCCACCCCTGCCTATCCTTGGCCAGACGCTCGCAGATATCATCGTAGAGTTCAGGATGCTCGTAGTGGAAGCAGAGGTTCTCCAGCTCGGCTTTTATGGCATGCAGGCCAAGGCGGTTGGCCAGCGGTGCGTAGATGTATTCCGTCTCGCCGGCAATCTTGAGCTGCTTGTGGGGCGGCATGCTCCCGAGCGTACGCATGTTGTGCAACCGGTCTGCCAGCTTGACCAGCACCACGCGCACGTCCTTCGACATGGTCAGCAGCAGTTTACGGAAGTTTTCGGCCTGCTTTGAGGCCTCCTCGGCCAGTACGCCTCCCGATATCTTGGTCACCCCGTCAACAATCTGCGCAATCTTGTCGTCAAACATGTTGCGAATGTCGTCGACGGTGTAGTCGGTGTCTTCAACAACATCGTGCAACAATGCTGCACAGATGCTTGTCGACCCCAATCCTATCTCGCCTACCACGATGCGTGCCACCGCCAGCGGATGCATGATGTATGGCTCGCCACTGCGCCTCCGGATGCCCTGATGCGCCATGCGGGCAAAGTTGAACGCCCGCGTGATGCGCTCGATTTTCTGCCGATGATTTGTACGCCGATAGTCATCAAGCAAGGCCTGAAACTCCCGCTCAATCATGAGCTCCTCTTCAGGTGTCTGTCTGATAGGTTGGATGTCGTGTGCAGCCATATCGGAAGCAAAGTATTGAAGATGCAAAGATATAACTTTTTGCGTAAGTTTGTACTGCTTCTTCCGATGGACGGCGTGCTGACCGGACTGCGATGCGCAGCTCGTCCGGACCGCCTTCGGAACACCGTCTGAACCGGCAGAACCGTCCCCAAAAGTTTCAGTCTGCCCTGCGCCCGAGGCTTCATGCAGGCAAACGGATTGTGTCATGTCTGCGCTGACAGCGTCGGCATCAGACATTCGCTGACTGCAGATGAGACCCGAGGGCAAAGAACAGCAGCATGGCATACGCCGTCCCTCGTCTGCCGGCTTCAGGCGGGCCGGAGCGTCCCGGTCTGCCGGAGCCGATGGAGCAGAAGTCACGGAAAGCATGAGCGGCATCCGGACGGACGGCAGCGGTCACGCTCAATGTTTCCACCCGCTCAAAGCCGGATGCGCAGCAGCAGCACGTCACGCACACCAGCAGACCGGGCTTGACAACATTGGCAAGTTATGCTTAAATTTGCAGGCAGAACAAATAAACCATCAGACACATGACAACATCTGTTCCCGAGAGACTGGCTCTGCTTCGCAAGGCGATGCAGGAGCAACATGCTGACGCATATATCATACCCAGCACAGACCCCCATGCGAGTGAATACATTGCCGACTGCTGGAAAGAACGCCCATGGATTTCAGGCTTCACCGGATCGGCCGGCGAGGTAGTGGTGACTGCCGAAGAAGCTTTCCTGTGGACCGACTCGCGCTACTTCCTGCAAGCCGGGATGCAGCTCGAAGGCAGCGGCATCGGTCTGATGAAAGACGGCATTCCCGGCACTCCCTCCGTCAGCGAATGGCTTGCAGGCCACCTGCACAGCGGTCAGACCGTGGCCATCAACCCTGAGATGATCTCGGTGAGTGCTTTTGCTGCCCTGCGCGACCAGTTGGCTGCTGCCGGCATCGCACTGCAGAGCATGGATCTGATTGGCCGGTTATGGAACGACCGTCCCGACATTCCACTGAACCCCTGCTTCATCCTTTCGGAGCAATACAGCGGCAAATCGGCCGCCGAAAAGATTCAGGACATACGCCACATCATGCAGGCTCAACAGGCTACGGCCTACGTCATATCCTCACTGGACGAACTCTGCTGGCTGCTCAATCTGCGCGGCTCGGACGTCAAGTGCACGCCGGTCGTGATTGGCTACGTACTGGTGGAGCAGGCACAATGCACACTCTTCATCGACCCGCGCAAGCTGACGCCTGAGGCAACCGCCTACCTGACGCAGAACGGCGTACAGACACGAGCCTACAGCACCATCTTCGACGCACTCCGCAGCCTGCCTGCCGAAAGCAGCGTCCTACTGGATGACACCAAGCTCAACGAGGCTCTCTACGAAGCCCTTCCCGCGGCAGGACGTAAGATCAGGCAGTCATCGCCCGTTACGCAGATGAAGGCCGTCAAGAACACGGTCGAACTGGAAGGTGTCCGCCGGGCAATGAAGGAAGACGGGAAGGCACTCGTGCGGTTCTTCATGTGGCTGGAGAAAGCCGTGCAGACCGGGCAGATTACCGAGTTTGACACCTGCACCAAGTTGCGCGAATTCCGTGCACAAGGACGCAACTTCGTGGATGAAAGTTTCACCACCATTGCCGGATACGGACCCAATGGCGCCATCGTTCACTACGATGCAGACGAGCACAACAGCGCCACCCTCCGCCCCACAGGAATGTTCCTGTTGGATTCGGGCGGACAGTATCTGGACGGCACGACAGACATCACGCGCACCATCTGCTTCGACGCGCCATCAGAAGCCATGCGCCATGACTATACCCTTGTCCTGAAGGGACATATAGACCTCGCACTTGCACAGTTCCCCGAAGGAACGCGCGGCAACCAGCTGGACGTTCTTGCACGCCAATATCTGTGGAACGAAAACCTCAGTTACGGACACGGGACAGGACACGGCGTGGGACACTTCCTGTGCGTCCATGAAGGGCCGCAGAACATACGTACGGACAACAACCCCACACCACTCCGTCCGGGCATGATCATCAGTGACGAACCCGGTCTGTATCGCGCCGGACAATGGGGCATTCGCATCGAGAATCTGATTGCCGTTCAGGAGCGGACGACAAACGACTTTGCACGCTTCTACGGATTTGAAGTGCTCACACTCTTCCCCTATCACCAACCGCTCATCGACTGGTCTATGCTCAACGAACGTCAGACAGCATACATCAACCATTATCATGAAGTGGTCTACCGGACACTTGCCCCGGAACTCAACGAAGAAGAACAGCAATGGCTGGCAGGCCAATGCCGGAAGCATTGAGTCGGCAAAAACGGTGAGCGCAGGGAATCGCCGGCTGTCAAGGCCGGACTGCCACTCCGGCCGCACACATCAGGATTGACACCAACGGCACCCGCATGCCGGACATAAACAAAAGCCTGTCGGTCAGGTTTGTCCATACGACAACATCTGACCGACAGGCCTTTTATGCATAACCGCTGCCTACTCGTCTAACAAATGGGGCCTGAGCCTGCGCGTACGCTCTACTGACTGCTGATAGTTCCACTCACGGACGGCCGCCTCATTACCTGAAAGCAGGATGTCAGGAACCTGCCACCCTTTGTAGTCGGCCGGACGCGTGTAGACCGGAGGTGCCAGCAGATTGTCCTGAAAAGAATCTGACAAAGCCGAAGTGTCATCGCCCAAAGCCCCCGGGAGCAGACGCACTATGGCATCTGTGATGATGGCAGCAGGCAGCTCACCACCCGTCAGCACATAATCACCCACCGTTATTTCCTTCGTAATCAGGTGCTCACGAATACGATGGTCTATCCCCTTATAGTGTCCACACAGGATGATGATGTTCTGCAGCATAGACATATTGTTCGCCATCTTCTGGGAAAACTGCTCCCCGTCCGGCGAAGTGTAAATCACCTCGTCATAACTGCGTTCTGACTTCAACTGACTGATGACCCGGTCGACCGGCTCTATCTGAATCACCATGCCTGCACTGAAACCAAAGGCATAGTCATCAATCGAACGATGCTTCAGGTCCGTTGAATAATCGTGCAGGTTGTGCACAACAATCTCCGCGAGCCCCTTGTCACAGGCACGCTTGACAATCGAGTGTCCCAACGGGCTCTCCAACAGCTCAGGAACTGCTGTAATAATATCGATACGCATGAAGAACAGTCTGTATTTAATGAAAAATTACGCTTACGCCGATAAAAAGGGTGATGCCTCGAAGACCTTCACATCCCACATCCAAACCGCTACGGGACCGGGTCATAGCCGCTCCCACCCCAGGGATGACAACGCGCAATGCGTTTCAGTCCGAGCCACACTCCTTTCAGCGGACCATACTTCTGAACCGCTTCAATCATATATTGCGAACAGGTAGGAGTGTAGCGGCAACTCGGAGGCAGCAGCGGAGAAATACACCGCTGGTAGAAACGCACCGGCAACAATACAATCTCGTTGACAATCTTCATCAATGCCATTGACATGAAAATTAAAGCACCATCAGACCGGATGCACCTCCGACCCTGCCTGACACATGGAAGAATGCAGAGTATCACAAACGATGGAGAGCCCCCTCCTGACAGCACGCTCTATCAGCTGATAGTCGGGCATCTGCTTGGAGGAATACATAAGGATGAGATTCAGCGTCCCGGTATGCTGAGTGCTATCGCTGCACAACAGATGCTGATTCAGGCGATAAGCCTCGCGCAACAGACGCTTGATGCGATTGCGGTCAACAGCATGCTTGAACAACTTCTTACGTGCCACTACCATCACACGAACCGCATCGTCGCCATCCTCGCGCAGCCAACACAGACGGAGTGGATACACGAATGCCGTCTGCCCCATGGCATACACACGACGTATACGCATCTCGCCACACAACTTGCTGCGCTTCCCAAACTTATAGCCCTGCTCTGCCGACTTCATGACACCGAATTGCCCCGCCCGTCTTTAGGCAAACACCCTGCCTGCCCTCTCCCAAAGCGGATTCTTCAGTGCAAAAGTATGTATTCTTTCGCAATCATCAAAAGAGCCGGGAAGCATAACAAGAGTCACAGAACTGCATGAACAGACACAGCACTCCTGTGGTCAACGAAGCAAATAGAGAACCGGAGCATCGCGTAGCATCAAGGAGTCGGATTATCTTCCGGCACAAAAAGATCAGCACATAGAATCTTGGTAAACTTTTCGGCTCCTATATCTGACAAGTGGTTACTATCAAAAAAGTCATCGTCAACAAAACGCGAATCGGCAAGATAATCAAAATAGTCAAGGCCGTACTCCGCTTGAAGGCGATGAGTAAGTTCATACATCTTTGCCACTTGATCAGGATCTAGATTCTCATAGTATGATGACCAACAAGGTGTCGTAATCAGGACCAGCCGAATCTCTCTACTACGACAGAAATCGGCAATTCGCCCCATCAAGGCATAATTATTCTCAACATAATCCCAACATTTGGACGTATGCCTCTTGACTGCTGCTGCAGCTTCTGTCCCATCATTCCACTTGACAAGATTCTTTTCGCGCAACGTGTAGGTATTGCCCCAACCATACTCATCACATCCGCAATCTGTTTGCTTTTTGAAAAGCTTGTCCAATTTTCCCAAAGCAGTTCGCACATCAGATATTTCCAAATTGTACTTCAATAAGCAGCAATCAGAATACAAGTCGCAATCCATATAAATCTTATAGTAGCGACAACGATAGGACTCGGGACCATTCTCCAATCCATGACTAAACCATGTACTATATGAAATGGGGATTATCACAGTTTTCAAGTTCTTGTACCGATCAGCCCAATACTGCAGCAGGGAAAGGTCTATATTGATACTCTGACTGACATTCGCCAAATTAAATGCCTTATTTCCCATGAGCCCGGTACGGACACCATAAAACGTGTGACTGCTCCCAAGGACCAGAGTCTCAACAGAATCTGATTGACACATCATCCACTCATACTTGTACTTATAAGGATTGGGAACCCGACGAACAATAATTTCAATCAAGATTGCCGCTACAATAATCGGCAAGACAAACAGGACACATGTCTTCAGAAACTTTCTCATTATGAATCAGAATTGGAAATAAATAAAAGTCTGGCTTGATCCGGCAAACTTGGCTATAAGTACAAGAATAGAATAGTAAACAAACCAACGGACAAAACGATAATTAAATGGGCGAGCTTCCGAAAATTGTAAGGCATGCTGTTTGTCACGCTGAAACCATTCTACCAAAAGCAGACAGAATCCGAAGCATAGATACATGATGCCATGGAGTTTTGACAAGTCAACAAAACGATTTGTAAACATTGCCGAAAAATAATCTATAGCCTGTGACATCGAAGCCGAACGAAAGATAATCCACCCCATAACAGCAAGTAAGAAAGTCAAAACCATCTGCGTTAACTCCTTGAAAGTAGGAAGAAAGCGTTCGTATGCCACGACATTTTTGTACTTCGTATTGATGCCAAAAACATTGTATACTGCCAATAAAGTGGCATGAAAGAGCCCCCAACAGACGAAAGTCCAACCTGCCCCATGCCATAAGCCGCTGATACCCCATACAATATAAACGTTGCGAATGGTTTTTAACTTACCACATCTGCTCCCTCCCATAGGGAAATAAATATAGTCGCGGAACCAAGTCGTCAGTGAGATATGCCATCTCCGCCAAAACTCGGGTATACTTCTTGAAAAATATGGGAACTCGAAGTTTCTCATCAAGTTGAAGCCAAACAGACGAGCACATCCAATCGCGATATCAGAATACCCCGAGAAGTCACAATAGATTTGAAACGTGAACAGTACACCAAGTATAACAAGAGTCAAGCCTGGTAATTCGGCATACCGCTCCCAATAGTCATTGACTACCATCGCACAGTTGTCTGCAATCACAAGTTTCTTCAAAAATCCCCATAACATCTGCCGCATGCCATCAACCGAACGAGCATAATCGAACTTACGCAAGTTCTGAAACTGTGGCAGCAGATTCGTTGCACGCTCGATAGGACCAGCAACTAACTGAGGAAAGAAACTGATATACGCAAAAAACTCCACAATATCATGCGACGCAGGGATTTTCTTTTGATATACATCTATCGTATAACTCAAAGCCTGAAACGTATAAAAACTGATACCAACAGGGAGAATAATAGCTATCGTAACCCAATCCACATGCCACCCAAACATACGCAGCAAAGCTTCCAGCGTCTCCACAAAGAAGTTATAATACTTGAACACGCAAAGAATCATGAGATTTAGTACGATATTGGAAGCACTCACCGTGCGTTGCAAAACGCGATTCCCCTTATAGTGTTCTATTAGCAAGCCGCTTCCATAACTGCACAACGATGTAAAAAAGATCAAAATCAGGAAACGCCAATCCCACCAACCATAGAACGCATAACTTGCAACAACAATCAAAAAATTCTTCCATCTACGTCCACGAAAGACGAACCAATAGAGCAAAAATACTATGGGCAGAAAAATTAAAAATTCTAAAGAATTGAAGAGCATATAACTCCTTCCATCCACCAAGATTGACCGTCCGCAGAACACCCAAATCAGACGAGAAAAACTTATATCTAATCACAAAAGAAAAGC
>JAFUXZ010000234.1 GCA_017470795.1 Paludibacteraceae bacterium | reverse complement strand
GACTTGCCCGTGGCGTGCACCGTCAGCTCCTGCTTCATAGGTCCGCCGGGATACCACTCCCGGGCACAGGGGATGTTCCACACGCCGGTGTTGGAGTTCATCAGGCCGTGTACGCTGTCGCGGACAATATACTGTGCCCAGTTATACTTCGTATAGACGCTGCCGTCGGGCAGACGGTAGGTGGCATCCTGCACATAGTTCGCATTGCTGGTGCCGCCGCTCTCCACTGCCGACATGACCGAGTTCGAGGGAATCGTGCCCTGCATCTGGTCATCCACATAGCCGTTCAGAAACGTTGAAGCCAGACGGGTGCAGACACGAACCTCCTTGACACTGACGCCGCTGGACTTGGAAGTGCCGTTGGCAATGACATAGACGTAGACGCCACTGACGCCCCGGCGCATGATGAAGCCCTGCTGAAACCGCACGTCATCCGAGATGTTTGAGTAAAGCACTTCGGCATAGTCGTCACTCTGTCTGATGATTTCCGCCTTGCCGGGATTCAGGCCCGTGTTGCTGGCTGCCGTATAATCAAAATACACGCCACTGCTGCCAATGACATTCGCCCCGTTGTTCAGCGTCATATTACTGATGCGACCGTTGCTGCCAATGGTAATCTTCACAATGCCGTTCGACATGTTTGTTGTCATGCCACTCTGGCTGACCGTCACTTTTGAATCAGCCCCTCTGGCCCCTATAGTCAACAAGGCCAAACCAAGCAATGCTATTAATCTTCTCATCTTTTCATGTACTAAATTGGGTTGCAAAGATAATCATTTTTCCGCAAAATGAATCTTCTTTTAGCAGAAAAGTACAGAAAAAACCAAAATCACTGCAATGTAACGGCCATCAGTCCGATGACAACATCGTTGGACAGCGTGCGAAGGGTCAGCGAATGCAGGGTCTTGTGCGGGTTGAGCGGCATTTGCAGCATCTGGGCAGCACCGCCGGGAATCTCACGACCGTAGACGCCCTTGATGTCCAGGTCATGGCCCAGGTCGCGGCTGACAATGGGATGCCCGTCGGCAGTGGCCTTGCCCAGACAGACGCGGTAGGGACGAGGCTGCACCGTATTGAAGGCCTTGCCGTCAACGTAGTAGTCCTGCTCGATGGGACACCAGTTGTCGGGGTTGCGCAGTGTCAGGGTGTCGGTCGTGCCGTCGGTATAGGTGGCAACGACCAGACCGTTGTCGATGCGGCTCTGCATGTGGTTGGTACTTCCGGCCATCAGCAGATGGGCCACCGTGGCACGGCCCTTCAGGGGGATGACGACACTGTCGGGGTAGTTGTCCCAGAGGCTTGTATATATGATGTTTTGTCCGGTCTTCGGCGTGCGGAAGGGGACGCCCGCGACAACTAAGTTGTCGCGCACAATCAAGGAGCGGAAAACGGAGTCGTTGATGTCGGCTGTCAGCTGCGGATGACACCACTCGCCGATGCCCTGCACGGGAATCTGCAACGTGGTGGTCTGCGGACGGGGCGACAGGTACTCGTTCTTGAAGATGTCGTCGACAGAGGCATTGAGGTACTTGTCAAGAGCCACGGAGCGCGGCTTCGTGTTCAGTTTCACTTCGTCGAGACCCAGACAGCGTTTCCGTCCGACGGTCGGATGCGTCAGCTGCTCTGTCACCTGTTGCGCTTTCGCCTCGATGACCTGAGTCTGCTCAGTGGTGCCTTCAACGTCGTGCCACCGGCCCAAACCGCAGTTCTGGCGAACGACAATCTTCAGCGGCTGGCGGAAGTGCTGGGTGACTTCGTAGCGTTCCACTCCATCCTTGCGCGTATATTTATAAGAGAGGTAGGGCGTCGTGACGCTGACGCTGTCCCACTCACGGGGGAAGCCGGGACGGATGTAGCACACGCCGTCGAGGGCCTGCGGCACGATGCCGAAGAGTCCCTGCACGAGTGTACGTGCCGAGATGCCGATGCAGTCGCCGAAGTCGCGGTAGCACTCGCCTCGGGCAGCGTCGTAGTAGCTGATCTGCCCGAAGTTGCCGGGCGACTGGCCGTAGTACATCTGATCCATGACGTTGCCCATCAGCAGGCGGTAGCCCTCGGCGCTGCGACCGGCCTCGAAGAAGGCCAGCGCAGTGTGCATGACCTCGGCGGCTGCCACGTTGTTGATG
>JAFUXZ010000233.1 GCA_017470795.1 Paludibacteraceae bacterium | reverse complement strand
TTCCGCATGTATCATAAATTATCCGGCATGACGGGAACGGCGGAAACCGAGGCTGGTGAATTCTGGGATATTTATAAGTTGGATGTGGTCGTTATTCCGACGAATAAAGCCGTGCAGCGTATAGATATGAATGACCGTGTCTATAAGACCAAGCGTGAGAAATATACTGCTGTCATTGAGGAAATTGTTAAGATGCGCGAAGAGGGGCGTCCATGCCTTGTCGGAACAACGTCTGTTGAGGTTTCCGAACTCTTGAGCCGCATGCTTACCATGCGTAAGATTCCGCACCAGGTATTGAATGCCAAGTTACATCAACGTGAGGCTGATATTGTGCGCGAAGCAGGTCAGAAGGGCGTCGTGACTATTGCTACCAACATGGCAGGTCGTGGTACGGACATTAAATTGACTCCAGAGGTGCGCGATGCCGGCGGTTTAGCTATTATCGGCACTGAGCGTCATGAGAGTCGTCGTGTTGATCGTCAGTTGCGTGGTCGTGCTGGCCGTCAAGGTGATCCGGGAAGCAGTGTGTTCTATGTATCGCTTGAAGATGATTTGATGCGTCTGTTCGGTTCTGAGCGTATATCATCTTTGATGGACCGCATGGGATTTGAGGAGGGCGAGATGATAGAGCATAAGATGATCAGCAATTCCATCGAACGTGCTCAGAAGAAGGTAGAGGAGAATAACTTTGGTATCCGCAAACGTCTGCTTGAGTATGATGATGTGATGAATGCACAGCGTAATGTTACATACGCCAAGCGTCGGCATGCGCTTATGGGTGAGCGTATCGGCATGGATATCAACAATATGATTCAGGAGTTGGCGGAATCATTGGTGTCTGTTGCAAAAGAGACCAATGACTATGATGCGTTGCGGATGGATGTCTTCACGATATTTGCCATGGAACTGCCGTTCTCTGAACAGGAGTTTGGTGAGTCGAAGGCCGCTGTGCTGGCAGACAGCATATATGCCACGGCTGTTGAAACCTTTACTCGTAAGGCTGAGAGTATGGCCCAAGTGGCTAATCCTGTGATTAAAAGAATTTTTGAGAATCATGGGTCGCAATATGTCAACATTGCCATTCCTATCACTGATGGCAAGCGTCAATACAATGTTGTTGTCAACTTGGAGCAGGCTTACAAATCAGAAAGCAGTGAGGTGGCCAAGGCTTTCCAGAAACAGACTTTGCTATATGTTATTGACAATGAGTGGAAGGAACATCTGCGTCAGATGGATGAATTGCGGCATTCAGTTCAGAACGCATCATACGAGCAGAAAGATCCTTTGCTGATTTATAAGATTGAGTCATTTGGATTGTTCCAGACGATGCTTGATGACTTTAATCGTAAGGCAATCTCTATTCTGATGCGTGGTCAGATACCTGTGCAGGCTCCGGAGAATGTCCGTCAGGCGCAGGAACCCGTTCGGCAGGATTATAGCAAATATCGTACGCAGAAGGATACATCGACGTCGACGACAGCAGCAAATGATCCGTCTCAGCGCGATACGCGTGAGCAACATCGTCCTGATCCGTACGTGCGGCAGGAGAAGAAAGTCGGACGTAACGATCCTTGTCCATGTGGTTCAGGGAAGAAGTATAAAGCCTGTCATGGACGGCTTCAATAGCGTTCACCATACAATCAGTATACATGTTAAGCGTCATTACATGGAACGTCGACCCCGTTGCGTTCTCGGTAGGCAACCTTGAGGTCCGTTGGTACGGAATCCTCTGGGCGGTAGGCATTTTTTTGTGTCTGCTGATCATACAGCGGCTCTATAAGCATGAGCAATGTCCGGAGGAGTTTGGTGACAAGATCTTTATTTATGGTCTTTTGGGTGTTATCATCGGGGCTCGGCTAGGGCATTGTTGGTTTTATGAGTGGCATGAATTGGAGGAGCCGGTCACGATTTTAGGTATCACGTTTAAGTACGGCAATCCTTACTTCACACATCCTATGGAGTTGTTGAAAGTGTGGCAGGGCGGCCTGTCCAGTCATGGAGGGGCATGTGGCCTGCTGATAGCGATGTGGCTGTATGACCGTCGTGTGACGCATCGTGGATTTGTCTGGGGGTTGGATCATCTTGTCGTTGGGGTCTGCATTACGGGTGCACTCATTCGTTTGGGCAACTTGATGAACTCAGAGATTTACGGAGGACCGACTGATTTGCCTTGGGGATTTATTTTTGTCCGCGACCATCAGACTGTCCCTTGCCATCCGACGCAGATATATGAGATGCTCTATTGTCTTGTGACGTTCTGCGTCTTGTGGTATCTGTATTGGAAGCATCAGGCCTATCGGCGCGTAGGGCTGATATATGGCGTTTTTCTTGAGGGCATTTTCCTCACACGTTTTCTCCTTGAGTTTATCAAGAACGATCAGGAAGCCTTTGAGGCAGACATGGTGCTGAATATGGGGCAGATCTTGAGCATTCCGTTTATCATCTGGGGTTTCTACAGCATTTATGTAAGCTTGAAGAATCCGCCGGCTCCTGACGATGCATTGGCGCATGCAGAACCGCAACTCAATCATCAACAGCGTAAGCAGCAACGGCGCGAGGGGAGTAAGTAAGGATTATAAATTTATCTGTCATGGCAATCGAGGCTTTCGGTTGCCATCTTTTTTATCATACATCTTCCGGGATGTATATGCCTGTCCTGACCGGATGTGTTTATGCCTGCAGCTTTTTCTTCGTTTCGGTTCAGTCTGATGCCGGAGAGTCAGGATGAGCCAGGTCGGAACGGTGAGCATGCAGGCGTTGGCGGCCGTATTATGGTGCTATATCGCAGATTTACCGATGCCTCTTTTGTGCAGACCCGTTGTGAGATTTTGCTGGTGGAGGTGTGCTTTTTCGGTATCGGTAGCAGTGGCATGCTTCCCTGTGACCAAATCCGTCGGATCTGGTCTGCGATAATGGATGACGTGACGGATGTCTGTCAGCTTTGCCGTGCCGGTATGGTGAGGGCTTGCTGGTACTGGTGGCACTGATGGCGGTGAAGGTTTCTGCCGGAGTAGGTCCAATGGCTGGACACGTCGTGAACGGATGGGACGTGTATGTGCCGTTGGCTACAAACTCACTGCATGCTGCCGGTTACAGAAGTCCGTAGTCTGAGGACGGACCAAATGAATACGGACGATTTTGCAGTCCGGAGCAGACCTCCCGGCGGTGTTTTTCTTAAAGATGCCATGCGGCGATGTGTGTCAGCGGTTGTCAGGTTCAGGAATCTCCCAGATGGTCGCTGACACGGGCAAACGGGGCGTCGTCCAGGCTGCTGTACAGACCAT
>JAFUXZ010000232.1 GCA_017470795.1 Paludibacteraceae bacterium | reverse complement strand
TCGGCCCATACAGGTTGGTGGGCATGACGGCGATGTAGTTGGTGCCATGTTGCAGGTTATAACTCTCACACATCTTAAGTCCGGCTATCTTGGCGATGGCATACGGCTCGTTGCTGTATTCGAGTGGTGCAGAGAGTAGGCAGGATTCGTGCATCGGCTGTGAAGCTTCTCGCGGGTATATGCAGGTGCTGCCGAGGAAAAGCAGTTTCCGCACGCCATGCAGATAGGCTTCCTGTATGACGTTGGATTGTATCATCAGGTTGCGATAGATGAAGTCTGCCCGATAGCGTGCATTAGCCCATATTCCGCCCACGAAGGCCGCCGCAAGGATTACATAGTCGGGACGTTCGTCGTCAAAGAAAGTTCTGACAGACTGCTGGTCGGTCAAATCCAGTTCGTCATGTGTGCGCCCGACGAGGTTCGTATAGCCCTTCTGACGCAGGTTGTTCCAGATTGCTGACCCCACCAGTCCGCGATGTCCGGCCACATATATCTTGTCTGCTCTGTTCATGACGCTGTTGTGGTGACCTTACTACTTGACAATTCCCTTTTCCAGAAATTCTGCGAGGTTTGTGCGTATGCGCTCGACGGCCTGTTCGGTTGCCACCTTCTTCAGGTCGGCCTCGACCATAATCTGAACCAATCGTTCAAAACTTGTTCTGTCCGGGTTCCAGCCCAGTTCTCTTCGAGCCTTGGAGGCGTCGCCAAGCAAGTTGACCACGTCGGTGGGGCGGTAGAAATCGGGGCTGACTTCGACAATCACGCGACCGGTCTTGCGGTCAATGCCTTTCTCTTCAGTTCCCGTGCCGACAAAATCAAGTTCGATGCCGACCTGCTTGAATGCCAGGGTGCAGAAGTCGCGGACGCTGTGCTGCTGTCCGGTGGCTATGACATAGTCTTCCGGCCGGTCGTGCTGCAGCATGAGCCACATGCACTCTACGTAGTCGCGTGCATATCCCCAGTCGCGCATGCTCGACAGGTTGCCCAGTAGCAGTTTCTCCTGTTTGCCCTGTGCAATGCGTGCGGCCGCAAGTGTGATCTTGCGCGTTACGAAGGTCTCACCGCGTCGTTCGGACTCATGGTTGAACAAAATGCCTGTGCAGCAGAACATGCCATAGGCTTCGCGGTATTCCTTCACAATCCAATAGCCGTACAGTTTGGCCACGGCATACGGGCTGTAAGGATGGAACGGAGTCTGTTCGTTCTGCGGTACGGCCTCTACCTTGCCATACAGTTCGGAGGTGCCTGCCTGATAGATGCGGCACCGGTCGGTCAGTCCGCACAGGCGTACGGCCTCAAGGATGCGCAGCACGCCAACGGCATCTGTGTTGGCTGTATATTCGGGAGCGTCAAAACTGACCTGTACGTGGCTCTGGGCCGCCAGGTTGTAGATCTCCGTAGGGCGTACCCGGCTCACGACCTGCATGATGCTCAGGGAGTCGTTCAGGTCGGCATAGTGCAGATGAAAGCGGGGCCTTCCCTCAAGGTGTGCGATGCGTTCGCGATAGTCGGTTGACGACCGTCGGATGATGCCGTGTACCTCGTAGGCTTTGTCAAGCAGAAACTCTGACAGGAACGATCCGTCCTGCCCTGTTACACCGGTGATGAGTGCGATTTTGTCTGACATGTGATGGCGGTGTTATACAAGGCAAAGTTAGCCATTATTCTGCGATGTGCAATTTTGCATCGGCCTAAAGAGCTCCGTTTTTCAGCGAGTTTTCGGCTGACGTGGCCGCAACGGGCTGACTGACTTCAGCGCCGGCGGCTTCACCTGTCGGG
>JAFUXZ010000231.1 GCA_017470795.1 Paludibacteraceae bacterium | reverse complement strand
GCCTCCGCCTTCGATTGGATTAGCATGGCACGATTCCGGCCCTCCCCTGCAGACAGCAGCGGGACGCCCGCAACCATCCACCTCCCCTTTTCAATGAGTGCAGCCTGTAGGGAATCATTAAGCCTTCCCAACACCGACAAAAACAACCCTATTACACTGACACAGAGCATTTAGCAAAAGCAAGGAATAAGCAACCAATCTGCGCAAGTCACCCGCATAACGTTTGCATTCCCTCCCATGCCGTTTTCAAAAACAAGTGCTACCTCATGATGCATGAAGCCACGCCAACGGACAACCGGTGAAATTCTGGCAAAGAGATATCCTCACCGTAACGACATATAAATGCATGCTGTCGTACGAGTCATGTTTTACCATGTAACAAAATAATCTTACCTTTGACGCGTGAAGCCACGCCGATGGGTTGTCGGTAGTGAGCGCAGGCGACGGCCTGTGTCTTCTGCAGGACAAGGGTGGCTTTGCGGACATAAAAAGGCGTCTTTTGAACGCTGTCTTGCGACTAATCGAAAAACTTCGCAACTTTTTCCCACTAGCAAGCAGCAAACGACAGATGTCCTCGGGATATGTAATATCCGTCATCATGCTCCGGCCGGAGTGTGGTGATGTCTTGCATATTCGGCGTGGACTTCGTTTGTTTTTTACGGTGGGACAGGCAATGCGAAGGCCTTCGATTAGCGTGAGAGCAAATTGAACTCCACGCTTTTTTTTGTGCCCTTTCGTCAGATAGTTTTTATTCGCTTCGTCCGTTGGAGTTCAGCTCGGAGCAAAACAAAATTCATTCATAATTATGAAGAAACAAAATCAGAATGAAGAACTGCAGTCGCGACGCGAGTTCTTCAAGAAGGCCGCCAAGGCCGCACTGCCTGTAGTCGGTGCAGTAGTTCTCGGCTCATTACCCATTAAAGCACAGGCAGAGACTATGGGGTGTGACTATTTATGCATGTACGGTTGTACAGGCAATTGCTCTGGTCATTGTACAGGCGGTTGCTCTGGCTATTGTCAAAGCAGTTGCAGGGGCCATTGTACCGGGACCTGTAGCACAGGTTGTGGTAGTAGTGCTTACGGATCTCCATACTGATTAACCAAATTCTGTCAGTGTGTCCCCCCCCCACACGTACACACTGGCAGAACACTTCTCTATTTTATGGAAATTTTATGGAAATGGAATATATGGATGAGGAAGTAGAAGATATAACTCATTATCTAAAATGGGTTAAGAAAGTGAACGTCGTAGAAAATGACGAGGCAGAATTATCTTTTTTCCAAGAGTGTACGTACTTCCGAGGGCAAGCATCTGAAGTTTGGAATTTGGCACCGGGCATTTTTCGTGACCCGCCCACTGATGAGTATGCAATCACACAAAAAGCCAAGTTGAGATTGTATAACGAAACATCATTTCTGAATAGCAATCTTGATATGTTGATTTATTTTCAGCATTATGGTTTAAGGACACGATTCCTGGATGTCACATTCAACCCTCTGATAGCTCTGTATATGGCATGCCTGCCATCGAACAATAGAGGTGACTGTAAGAATGACTGTAGAAACGATTGTAAAGATGACAATAATGGTGCTGTATATTGTGGGCACGAGTATAGTCGCACGGATTCTTATGCTGCAAAGTGTACGGCAGATTACATTTTTAATGCCGCAGCCGCGCCCTCCCATGCAGAAGATGTAATAGCATACCTAAGCAAAAAAGTCAATGATGCAAAAGTTGAAAGATTCGCAACTCCCATATTCATACATCCTCCCATAAATAATCCAAGGATAGAAATCCAGGATGGCGCATTCATTATGGCTCCACTGTTAAGAATGACGCAAGATGGGTACATGATAAACAGAGAAGGATTGGAGCGGTCTGATTTTTTCGACAAAAGGCGCGCTATTATAAAGTCAGAGAATAAACAAAGTATTCTCATGGAATTATCCGCGATAGGCTTTGATTGCGGCTCAATATTCCGCGACATCTCAAGCAAGCTGAAAGCCATTATGCAAAAGGAAGAAGGAAGAATTGCAAGGATTGATATATAATAACGATAACGATATGAACAGAATCAAGGAGCAGAGGCAGCTGTGGCAGGGCGGAGCGGCGAAGAACATCACGTTTATCGTGACAAAAGATTGTCAGTTGGCGTGCAAGTATTGCTATCTGGTAGGGAAGAATGAGACGGAGAGAATGACATGGAAGGTGGCAAAGGCTACCGTTGATTACGTGTTAGACCGTGAGTGGGAACCTGAGTTTGCCTACAAGTCCGTCGTGTGGGACTTCATAGGAGGTGAACCATTTCTGGAGATTGACCTGATAGACCGGATCTGCGATTATATCAAGGCAGAGCTATATCGGCGCAACCACCATTGGTTTGATTCATATAGGTTTTCATTTTCGACCAACGGACTTAATTATCATACGGAGAAGGTGCAGCGGTTCATAGAAAAGAACAGATCGCACCTGAGCATCGGCATCACGATTGACGGGACACGGCGGAAGCATGACTTGAATCGCGTGTACAAAGGGAGTGGGCATGGGTCGTATGATGACGTGGTGAAGAACATCGCACTGTGGCAGAAACAGTTTCCCGGCGACGGGACAAAGGTGACGATCGCGTCGGCAGACATTCCGTACATCTGCGAGAGTGTGCTGCATTTGTATGAACTCGGGATAAAACAGGTGAACATCAACTGCGTGTTTGAGGATGTGTGGCAGGAGGGGGACGACAAGCTGTTCGAGGAACAGCTGATGATGCTGGCAGACGCTATTATTGACCGGGGACTGTATTCTGATTATGCGTGTTCGTTTTTCTCCGAGAACGTGGGCAAGCCGCTCGACTGCACGCTGCAGAATCAAAACTGGTGTGGAGCGGGCAAGATGCTGAGCGTTGACGCTGCCGGAAATTTCTATCCATGCACCCGGTTTGCACAGTATTCGCTGCGCGACAAGCCTGCATGGATTATAGGCAATGTTGACGATGGGATTGACCGGAACAAGCTGCGCCCGTTCCTGACCTTGGACCGGTGTACGCAGAGCGACCCGGAGTGTGTGGACTGCGAGGTGGCAGAGGGATGTGCATGGTGTCAGGGTGAAAACTATGATGCGGCTGCGACACACACGGTGTTTGAGCGGTCGAAGGCCATTTGCAAGATGCACAAAGCCCGCGTCAGGGCCAACAACTATTATTGGAACAGGCTCTACCGTAAGCTCGAATTGGAGGGCCGGCGTGAGGAACTCGAGATTCTGCGGCCGGAATCTGCAGATCGGGCATGCTGAAATCCTTCCGGATTACATGGGCATTTAGTTCACGGGCGGATGACTCTCACGTTCATGTGGCAGATTATTCAACCGCAATTTATAAACAGATTACGTGCGACATGTTGCAGTATTTAGTTATTCTTTTAGATGATATGAGCGTGGCATACTGCCATGCGGACAATCCGGCCGAGACGCCTCGGCTGATTCCTTTGGAAACGCTCAAGCGGGGCGTGCGGTGGGGCATGACGGAGAATCTGATGATTCAGTTCGTGCTG
>JAFUXZ010000230.1 GCA_017470795.1 Paludibacteraceae bacterium | reverse complement strand
ATGCCCTGACCGGTGATGCCGAGCGCATCCTGTCGGCCGACTACGTGTTGCTGCCCGGTGTGGGCGATGCTTCCTATGCGATGCGGCAGCTTCAGCATCGCTCGTTCGATCGGCTGATACCCCGGCTGAAACAGCCCGTGCTGGGCATCTGTGTGGGGTTGCAGCTGATGTGCCGCACGAGCGAGGAGGGACACGTGGCGTGCATGAACATATTTCAGACCGATGTGCGTCGCTTTCCGGCAACAGACCCGGGCCATAAAGTGCCGCATGTCGGATGGAACCAGATCGGCAGCCTCCAGACTTCGCTGTTTGACGGCGTGACCGACGGTGCGTTTGTGTATTATGTACACAGCTATTATGCCGAGTGCTGCGATGACACGGCAGCCACGACTGACTATATTCTTCCCTTCAGTGCCGCCCTCGCACGTGATAACTTCTATGCCACCCAGTTTCATCCCGAGAAGAGCGGACGTGTCGGGATGCAGATTCTTCAAAACTTCCTGTCATGCAAATCATTCCGGCCATAGACCTCATAGACGGACGCTGCGTAAGGCTTACGCAGGGCGATTATCAGATGCGGCAGACCTACGGCCACACACCCCTTCAGATGGCGCAGCTGTTTGAATCCGCAGGGGCGACCCGCATCCATGTTGTAGACCTGGACGGAGCAAAAAGCGGTTGTCCGCAGAATCTGTCGATTCTGGAGCAGATTGTGCAGCGCACCGGTCTGCAGGTAGAGTGGGGAGGCGGAGTGAAAACCGATGCGCACCTGCGTGATGTGCTGCAGGCCGGAGCGGCGGCAGTGATTGTAGGGAGCGTGGCGGTGCATGATCCCGGTCGGTTTGAACAGTGGCTGGGACAGTACGGGCCGGAGCGCATGATCCTTGGGGCTGACGTGAAGGATGGTCTCGTGGCGACACAGGACTGGCAGCACCGGTCTCAGCAGACGATTGACGACCAGCTGACGCGTTTCTGCCCGCAGGGTCTCCGCCAGCTGATTGTGACCGACATCAGCCGTGACGGAATGCTTCAGGGACCGAATCTGCCGCTCTATGCCGACCTGCAGCAGCGTTGGCCGCAGCTGTGCCTGTGTGTCAGCGGCGGCATCGCCTCGGCCGATGATATCCGGCAGGTGGCCCGCATGGGGCTGCCCCGTGTGATTGTAGGCAAGGCAATCTATGAGGGTCGCATATCTGCCGGGCTGTTGGGCGAGCTGATCCGTGAATTTGTCTAATCATAAATGCTGACTTCCATGCTGGCAAAACGCATCATACCCTGTCTGGATGTCCGGGACGGAAAGACGGTCAAAGGCATCCATTTCGAGCATCTTCAGGACATCGGCGACCCCGTGTCGCTCGGCCGTCAGTATGCGTCAGACGGGGCTGACGAGCTCGTCTATCTGGACATCACGGCCACTGTTGAGCATCGCAGCACTTTTGCCCGTCTGGTGTCGCAGGTGGCGCGTGAGCTGGATATTCCTTTCACGGTCGGTGGCGGCATCGGCAGTGTGGATGATGCTGCGCGACTGCTTGATGCAGGAGCCGACAAAGTGAGTATCAATACGGCGGCGCTGTCTCATCCTGACCTGATTGACCGTCTGGCAGGACGCTACGGGAGTCAGTTTGTTGTCGTAGCCATTGATGCAAAATGCCGTGCCGGTCAGTGGGTCGCCACAACGCATGGCGGCCGTGTGATGACCGATGTCGACGCCATCGCGTGGGCTGAGGAAGCCCAGCAGCGCGGTGCAGGCGAGATTCTTTTTACGTCCATGGATCATGACGGCATGCGAAGCGGCTATCCGTGTGACACCTTCAGACTGCTTGCCGACCGGCTCCACATTCCGGTCATCGCCTCAGGCGGTGCGGGCAGCGTGCAGGATGTGGCAGACGTTCTCGGTCCGGGCGGTGCGGATGCAGCTCTGGCCGCCAGCATCTT
>JAFUXZ010000229.1 GCA_017470795.1 Paludibacteraceae bacterium | reverse complement strand
TGGTTCACAAGGGTCTTGGTATAGTCACCGCCGGCAGTATAGGTGCTGCCTTCCCACAGGTAGGAGTCACCCTGGCAGATGGAGGCTTCAATGTCATGGCTGTAGGTGGGATGGACGGTGAGGTGGAGGGTGACGGTGCTGTCACAGCCGTGGACTGAGGTAAAATGCTTCACATAATCGCCAACATCTGCAGATGTATATGTGGTTCCCTCCCACGTATATGATCCGCCGGGACACAAAGCGACGTTCAAGTCTGACAATTCAGGTGCACGTTCGATGACATTCAGCTGCGTGATGGTTGTATCACAATAGGTGGTAAGCGACGGTATCGTGATGTTGCTGTATGTACCCGGAGCATAGTCCGTCCCGTTCAGCGTCAGAAGAGAGCCTTCACACACATAATAAGTGCGTGAACTTATGATTGGTTTCGGAACACGTGTAACCATATAGTGAACCTGTGTGTCGCATTGCTGGTCAATCCCGGGCCAATACCAGTTGAATGGGCCAGCATGACCCGAAGGGATGGTGATACCCTTACCGTCAGACCATTCTTCACCCTGACAGAGTGTAATTGGCAGATTGACATTTATCTGGTCATACGCACTCACATAGAGCGTGAACAAGGTGTCACAATCGTCTCCTACACCCGATGCACGATAGGTGTTGGGGCCGGCAGGAAATTCCTGCCCCCTGAACTTGAAGTTCTTCCCCGGACACACCATACAGAATTCCGCATGATCATGGGTCACCTTGATAACCGTCTCCGATTTCTGCGTCACAACTATCGTAGCCGTAGTATCGCACTGTCCATCCTGACCTATCAGAATGATTCCCGAATATGTCCCTACTCCATACTCAGCTCCTCTGATTCTGATTTTCTTACCCGGACACACTTGATAGCGGAGCACTTGCGAGAGGGGAGAGGGTGTAACAACTATCGTGGCCATAGTATCACACTGTCCATTAAGGCCGGGGAGTATCACGTCATGATACGTCCCAACACCATAATTGACACCTCGGACGTTGACAGTCCTTCCTGGACAGACCTGATAATTGCGTGTAACCATAGAGGAAAGACCATGAATATAGGCAGCAAGTGTTTTGTACGAACTCTGATTCCACTGCTGCCCCGTTGCTGTCTTGTAGGTTGACAATGCACTACAAGGAACATAGTATTGAGATTGAGAGGTTGTCTGAAATGTCGGATTACTTGTTATCCGCGGCGGGTTTGTTCCACTAAAATAAAAATTTGCAGCCCCGGAACTCTGAAAAGCACCTTGATTGATTTGATTGACCGTTGACGGTATATATACCGATTTCAGATTCGTAAAACTCGCAAACGTAAAATTCCCGATGCGCTCGATCCCCTCACCTATCACAATCACCTTGATGGTGTTGAAATACGAAGATGTTCTCCAGCCGGCAGTTGCTCCTATAGAGCCATAGTTGTATAACTGCCCTGATCCATATACATAAAGTGTATCGTTGCTAACATATGCCCGTATATCATATTTATCCGCACTCCCACAAGATTTCCATGGATTCTCTTTTGTTCCTGCACCCACAAAACGACTGGCTGCCTGCGAAGACATATAAGCACTCAGCAACAACAACAAGAGGACTAATACTTTGTTTTTCATCGGTAAGTTGAACTTATTTATGAATGCGTCCGAACGAGACGCAAAGATACTATTTTTATTCAAAAGGTGCAGTGTATAATCGGCACCGGCAATGCGGGCGAAAAAAAAACATTTGCACTATTCGATTAAAACACCTACATTTGCACCGCTTTTGAAGCCAATGCCACTTTGGCTCAGTGGTAGAGCAACGCATTCGTAATGCGTGGGTCCCCGGTTCGAGTCCGGGAAGTGGCTCTGAAGATGCGATTCGCTGACTGCGAGTCGCATCTTTCTTTTGATGATGTGAGACAACGGTCAGGCAATGGAGCGGCACGAAGAGAACTAAAGCCTTAACATGAACTTATTGCAGAGTTTTTCCTGTATACGAATGCGGAAACATAACGTAAGACCTGCGCCGAAGGAAATGTCCGGCAGTATGTCTGCTGGGCAAGTTGAGCCGACAGAGGTGCTGCGGCATATTCTTTTCATAGACTCCACCCTGCCGGCGACACACTCCCATAACCTCTACCCTCCACCACGCGCAGACAGCGACAATCTGCTGTAAACAATCAGCCAACATAAGCCTTGCTGACTCATGCTGACAGATGATGTGAGCCGAAACGTATCCGGCAGATTTTATGCAGGAGAAATGTTTTGCGCTCTTCAGACTAAAAGCGCATCAAGACGGGCAAGAAGAGTGATTTCTGAAGCCTTGTCCGACAGAGAATATACAGCATGGAGCGGATGCATGTTTTCAGGCTTCCACATCGCAGAGAGAAAAGTGCAGAGCACAGATGCGAGAAGACCCGAACGGTGCAGAACCGGCTGCTTTTTCAGAACTGGAAATAGATAAAGGGCTGCAGGTCTGCCGTCACAAACTGGTAGACTACGAACACCACCAGCACGACACAGAGCATAATCAGCGGGATAGGCATCATGGCGAACGTCATCCGATACTGACGCTTGAAGCGGTCTGGGAGCCAATGGATAATCATCCCAAGAACTATCATGAGAAAGACATTCCAATAGGTCTGACAGATATCGGGAATCTGCTCCAGGTTCCAAGGTGAGCCTATCTGATGCACCATATTTTTGGCTGTGTCCCAGGCCACCTGATTGGCCGTCTCGGGGTCAAGGTTGGAACCCGAACGGAAGAACAGACGCGTGAACGAGATGAACACAAAGGTCTGCAGGATGGCCCATGCGTTGGCAATCCACGAGAACGCATGACGCCCATGAAACAGCCAATACAGATAGCGTACCAGCGATACGGCCAGAATGATGCCCCCCCAGACGGTGAACAGGTTCCACACCGGACCGGGATACAGACTCCGCATCACGCACAGGGCTGCGACCAACAGGGTCAGTACCGCAATCCGTATGTGCCAGTTCCAATCGCGCCAGAATTTGTACACAATCATTCCGAGCCCGTTCAGACCGCCCCAGATGATGAAGTTCCAACTTGCACCATGCCACATCCCGCCCAGCAGCATTGTGATGAACGCATTCAGGTTGGCAATAATCGACTTCCTCCGCTTAGGCATCAGCCATGCCACCAATCCTACAATCAGGGCGACAGACAGCAACGCGCCGCCGACCCAGATACTGCCGGTCAGCACGAAAGTGACCAGTGCGAACACGAAAATCCAGAAGAAGGTGCCAAACGAAGCGTTCCGATTGCCTCCGAGCGGGATATACAGATAGTTTTGCAACCAACGGCTCAGGGAGATATGCCAGCGTTTCCAGAAGTTGGACGCGTTCGGGGCCTTATAGGGTGAGTTGAAGTTTTTAGGCAGATAGAAGCCCATCAGCATGGCCACCCCGATAGCGATATCCGTATATCCGGAAAAGTCAGCATAGACCTGGAGTGAATAGCCAATCAGTGCCGCAAAGTTCTCAAACCCGCCAAAGAGTAGCGGACTGTCAAATACGCGGTCGACAAAGTTCACAGCCACGAAGTCGCTCAAAAGGATTTTCTTCAACAAGCCATTCAAGATCCAAAAAACGGCTAAGCCAAACTGGCGGCGCGACAGATTGAATGGACGATACAGTTGCGGGATAAAATCGGACGCACGCACGATTGGACCGGCCACAAGCTGCGGGAAGAAACTCACGTAGAAGCCGAAATCCAGAATGTTGCGCACGGGTTTTACCTTGCGCATGTAGACATCGGCAGTATAACTGATGACCTGAAAGATAAAGAAGGATATGCCAACCGGAAGCACAATCTGATCTACATTAAAGACAGGTTGCCCAACGAGTTGATTGCCGGCCCAGGCAAAGACATCATACACCTCAAACTGTGTGCCCAAAAGGTCATTGACCATGTGGGTAAAGAAATAGGCATACTTAAAATAACACAGCAGCCCGAGATCAATGACCACACTTGCTGTCAGCCAGAACCGACGCCACCCGACACGCTGACAGGCATCAATGCGCTTGGCAATCAGGAAGTCTGAACATGTCACAAACAGCAAGATAAACAAAAAGAGTCCGCTCGTCTTATAATAGAAGAACAGACTTACAAAAAACAGGAAAGCGTTGCGTAGCAGACGCTTGCTGTGTATCAGGCTGAAGACGGCATAGACTATCGCAAAGAAAGCCCAAAAGTAGAACTGCGTAAACAACAGAGGCGAACTCTCATCAAACGCAAAGATGGTCTTTAGATACTCTAACATTATGCCGAAAAAAATCGCGCAAAGATAGCAACAAATAGCGGTTTTTCAATTATCCGTGCCCGACATTTCCCAACAAGCCGAAAGCACGCCTGCCGATGTCGGCTCAACGGACCGATGCTGCGCAACAGGAATGATTCTTCATGGAATAACCGACATCAAAAACATAGCCGGCAGCATCCACATGCCCGCTCCGTCCGGGAAAAACAATGGCGAGACGCTGCTCACTTGAAGATATACACCTCTTCACTGTCGCCATGCATCTGGTACTTCTCTCTGGCGATACGTTCCAGATCCTCATCCGTCTCGAGGGCCTTTATCTTCTGCCTCAACTCGTCGCACGTCGTCCGATAACGCTCTATTTCCTTCTCCAACTGTGCTATCCGCTGATCGTTCTGTCTGCGATTGAACACATTATGTTCACCCACCATAAACATAAACACCACAAACACCAGCAACGTAACCGTATATTTATTGAACACGTATCTTACCCACGTACGCGTTTTTCTGTTTTCTTCCATGACTTGATGCTGCTACGAAGTTGTTGATGCCTGTACACGGCCGACGGCGCACAGGGCAGTCAGCTTAGGGCTGCTGCTGTGTGTTCTGAATAGAGTCAATCTCAGTTTTTATGGTTGCAATTCGACGCTGGCGGGCATTGTAATAATCGTAATAGAGCATCAGCGAATTGCATAGTATATCGGCCACCTTGTCTGCCCCCCGATGCGTAAAGTGGACATAATCGCCCCCGGCCAGTTGCGGCGAACTTTTAACCCAGTTGACCATCGCATTATGACCTCCCATGGCCTCATACAAGTCCCAATAGGCAATACCTGTTTCTGACGTAGCCTCTTTCAGGGCTGCGATGATTGCGGGCAGCTTCGGATAGGTCTGCATGGAGCCGTTGATGCGCGTAGACATGTCTGACGGACCAATGAAGACAAACGCCGCCTGCGGAGCCAACTTTTTCAGATGATTGATCTGCCGGATGATGGACGTCTTGTAGTTAGCTATTGCAGCATCGCTGCGCAATCCGGGCACCATATTTCCTCCATATTCCAAAATGATGAGACGGACATGCTCACGGTCGTAATACGCTGACAGTTGCACAGAGTCCATCGACGTGAAGATTGTGCCGCTGCATCCGCGCATCGGTGCGTTGTCCAACGTCACGCCGTCCGTCCCGGAAAACTGGACGCCATACAGTTCGGCCTGACCTGACAGAGACACAGATACTTTGTGCGTCGTATCCGCAAGTTCAAACACAGCCTCTTCGAAGTCGGAGTCAGTGGCGCCCAATTTTTGTGTCTGTCCTGCACAGTTTATCGTCAATCCTCCGACGACTTTTCCATAATACACCTTTACGTGCGTAAACGACTGTGCATGCGTATACCTGCCTTTCGACTGCCGCGCCGTGAACGTCAACGATGTGGGCTGATTCAGCACCGCCATCTGTCCCAATGGTCCATAGCGTCCGTTTGAGCGATGAAACTCGCTGCTGCCATACGGCATGTACCGCTTTAAGGACGCATTGCAGACCTGAGAGAACGTCATGGTAGGAACCTTCTGTATCACCGGGAGCCACCCGACCCCTATTCCGCCGAAACGCTCCTGCAGCCGTTCTCTCACCTCGTTGGAAATGCGGTCTTCCTCTATCTGCGAGTCACCATAATGAATCACCTTTACGGGCTTTGTCTGCGCACTGTCCAACGCCTCAAAAAATGCGTCGAAGTACTGCACATCACCGTCAGGACAATAAAAACGGGCCGGGTTGTTTTGAAAAAAATCAAGATACTCATCCTCACCTTCGACCTTCGTTTCCCTCATCCGGCGTTCAAACAACTGCTCCGGTGTCTCCTCCGGCACCATGCTCGACGTATCTTTCTCAAACATACTGCTCAGCGAAGCAAAACGCAAAGGCACTGATATTCCTTCCGGTGGGAATACAGCCGCCACCCCCAACAGCAAAACAATAACACCCAAAATAATAAGCGTAATCTTATACGGACGCATGATCTACAGGATTTCTCTCGATGATGTTTTTGATTCAGACCAATTTATATTCATATATAACGCGCACAGGCACACATCGTCCTCTGCCCTACACTACTCCATATCCATCAGATTATGCAGCACAGCATATACCGCCAGCCCCGCAACCGACTTAATTCCCGTCTTGCGCGTAATGTTTTTCCTATGCGATATCACCGTATGCACTGAGATATTCAACTTCTCGGCTATTTCCTTGCTCATCATCCCCTTGGCCACAAGGACAAGCACTGCCGTCTCGCGCTCCGTCAACTCGTAACTCTCACCTTCATTCTTCACCATGGAATGAAACGACTCCACACTTTCCGAGATTTGTTGCACGATGCGCTCTTCCGGTTCCCGAATGTCCATGATGGCATTGTACGCCTTCAGCACCGAAGGCTCAACATACTGATAAACGATAGCCACAAGCAGCACATGCGCATGTTCCGGAAGGAGCGAGCGCACACTCTGCCGCTTTGTATAGGGAAGTATCGTCGGATTGATAAGCATCACGTCCGGCCTGTATCGATCATAACTGGCCGCCAGATTCTCCGCATCTGCCAACACAGGAAGAACCTCATACCGCCCCGACAACGAAAGAATCCGGTCTAATCCCACAGAGATAACGACCGAGGGCTCCACTATCAATATCTTAATCTTTCTGCTCATTGTCTCCTCCCATTCCTCATTTAGAGACTTTCTTCTGCCGCTCTTCTACCAGAGCAACGTATGGGATTAAGATTTTGTCCTCAATAACTGAATGCTTATTCAGGTCTGCGGAAAATTGCAGGATATCAAACACCATCTCAATAGTCTCATCAATCATCATCATTGCCGGCAGATACTTGAAGATTATTTGTATCAAATCGTTCAGCTTATCCTCCACATTGCTATGACTGCGTGCATAATCTGCAATCTTGTACGAACTTCCGCCCGCACCGTCACACCGGCTCTTGATGTAAGGAAAAGCCACCTGCTCTTCATACATGAAATGCTTGTGCAAATCTGCCTTGTAGTCAGCATAGAACTTAAGAAGGACACTGCCGAAGCGACCTGCCTGATCTGCCAGATGCTGCAGATGTGTTTCGATATGAGGCAAGCGACTTTCCTGGTAGTATCTGTGCGAGGCTGTCAGATAGGACAGCAACTGCGACAGGTCGGTCTGCTCTATCTCCTGAATGGTCGGCACATAATCATCAAAAGAGTACACGTTGCACACCAACAGGAAGAATTCTGTCGATACCTTGTTCTTTCTGCATATTTCATCCACCGTTGCCTCTCCAAAGCCCATTGAGATTCCGAAACGAGGCAGCATCAGGATGACGTTCGGGCTCATCGTAATGAGGTCTGCAAGCCTCATGTTTCGTGTAAAAAGTCGGGTATTCATGCTTTAACTTATTTGTTGCCACAAAGTTATGCAATAGGTTTCGGATGTCATCCCCCCATTGATTGGTAGTCGGCTTGCAAAAATAACCAAAAATGGTGATTGTCATGACGTCTTAAGTCGCCTACTTTTGTCACGTTCAAAAGAAAGAACAAATTACCATTGGAATTTAGACGTTAGTTTTTGATTAGTATGACAAGGCCTGACTGCGAAGTCGGGTCTTGTCGTTTTATCCTCACGACCTTGTTTCGACCTGCTCCGGAAGTCAGTCTGCCCGCAAAAGTCTGATACGCTCTGTGAGCGTCGGATGACTGTATTCGACAAACACACGCACTGCATGCGGAGTCGGATTGCTCAATGATTGAGAAGATATCTTCTTCAATGCCCGTATCAAAGCCTCCCCTTGTCCGTTAGTCTTGGCAAAACCATCGGCCTGGCGCTCGTTCATGCGACTGATGTAGTTCAAGATGATATCTGTCAGCAGTGATAATGGTGTGTACAGGAAACTGAACATAATCATTCCCACATGAAATGACGGCTGCACACATGATGCCGCCTCCGCTACCGATGCATTATCCAGCATCAGTCCCAGAACATAGAACATCAGGAGTTGGAACGGCATCTGAAGCAGAAAACTCTTTATCGTATGCCGATGCTTATAGTGCCCTATTTCATGAGCCAGCACGGCAACAATCTCCTCACTCGACAACTGTTCTATCAGCGTGTCGTAGATGACAATCCTTTTCTTTTTGCCCCATCCCGTGAAGTAGGCATTGCCTTTCGTAGAACGTTTTGAACTGTCAATAACATAGATGTCTGTCAACGGGAAGTCAACCTGTTGTGCAAAACGTTGGATAGCATCGCGGAGTTCGCCTTCCGGGAGTGGTGTCTGCTTGTTGAACAACGGCACAATGAGTTGCGAGTAGAACATCGACATGAACAGACCAAACAGTGTCACCAAGCCCCATGCAAGGACCCAAAACCACTGGTTGGTCTGCTCGTATATCAAGATAATTCCACCGAGCAACACGGCACTCATCAGCATTGTAAGCAACAGACTTTTCACTCTGTCCGTGACAAACGTCTTGACATCGGTTTTATTAAACCCAAAACGCGCTTCTATGACGAACGTGTCATATACCTCGAACGGCAAACCTATGACAAACAATGCAAGGTAAATCACACCGAAATAGACCAACGACACCCACAGCTCACCACTTACCCATGAACGCACCCATTGGTCCAGCCATCCGAATCCGCCCAGTGCGAAAAACAGCAACGTCAGCAGAAAAGTCAGACAGGCACCGGCCCAACCAAATTTCATGTTTGCGCGCATGTATGCCTGTTGCCGGGCATGTTGTTCATGGTCATACAAATCGCTGATTTCTTCCGGTATCGGCTGGTAGGAGGCCTTCAGATTGAGCAGGGAGAGCGTACGTCCCCAGAGGAAGTCCAGGAGAATCAGTACGATGACAATATAATAGAGGATTGACATAATCGGATATGGTTCGTAACATTGTTCATGAATGAGGAGCATCCTGTCTCCGGTTCACTGTTACCGCTTCTCAAAGTCCAGATGAAGATATTGCATATAGGCCCGTGCAAAATGTTCGACAGAGTCAAGCCCGACATAATCGGCTCCCCAATGAACCTGGCGCCTTTCCGTATCCCGATTGATGGTGAAGGCAGCCTGTGGACCAACATATCCCCATGCCTCATCGCGACAGAAGACTGCATACTCCTGACTGCCGAACATGTTCTTCGAATAGGGGTTCGGATGATATTCCCATCCGAGTTGCTGGATGAGTGTTGCTCCCAAGTCTGTCTGCATGCAGTAATTGCCGACCACGAAGGAAGAGTCTATCACACCGCCTGCCCACACCATCGGGATATGATAGGCCTCCGGCGACTGGATATCGGGCTTCGGGTCAGGCCATAGCGAAGTATGGTCTGCCACAAAGATGCATAATGTCTGCCCCCATTTCGGACTTTCACGCAGCCGGTCTACGAACACGCCTATGCAACTGTCAACGTAGTGTATGGAGTTGCAGTAATCGCCTCCGGGCTGGTTGGGATTGACTATCGGGGTGTTGTTGTCCATGTCATACGGATTGTGCGAACCGAGGTTGAAGCACATGTACATGGCCGGCTCCTGTGTCGCAAGAAAGTCGTCAAGCATACGGGCAAAAGTCACGTGGTCCGCTGCGCCCCATTTGTAGGCCATGCTCTCTGACGCCGGAAAGTCACTTCGTTCGACAATCTTCCTCACACCTGCCTCCATGAGAAATATCTTGGTGTTATAAAAATCGATGTCTCCGCCGTAGTAAAATCCGACATCGTATCCATGCTCAACGAAGTAAGTCGGCAGATAATTCAATCCGCGCATCTTGTCCGGATATTTCATAACCGACTGTGCATCAAGCACTGCCGGATATCCGGCAAAGACACCCGAGAAGCCCTTGTCCGAACGGCTCCCTGTGGCATAGAAGTGGTCCCAGCTGATGCCTTCACGAGCCAGTTGGCTCAAGTTGGGGGCGTAGTCGACCGGTGCGCCAAAAGCCCCCACAACCCGGTTGGAGAACGACTCCAGCAGGAAAACGATGACGTTAATCGGACGGGCCGTATCAGCCGGATGCAGATAGACCGGCACCGGCTCTGTGCTGAAATCAAACACGGGCCGCATGATTTCTTCCGCCTCCTGGGCTGACATATAGTTCACCGGACAGGTGGTTCCGGCCCGATGGAGCACGGCATACATAAAGTTCCAGAAGAAGTTGTACGCAGCGTGATTGGCATACAGATTCTCTGAGAAGTAGACCATCGAATAGGTCAGCGGAGAAGTGTCCACTCCGCCCCTTATGGGCAGTATCAGACAGGCCGTCAGCAGCAGCATGCCGGCTGTGTGCAGCAATCGTTTCTTCCACCCGGCATGCTCGCATTCTCTTTCCTGACAGGTTCCTGTGTCTGAATCCGTGTCCTGCTCCTGCAGCGTGTCCGACACCGTCAGCTCAGGCTTTTTATGCCGCATGAGATGCGACAGCCATTGACCGCCCGACTTACTGCTGCGCGGAGCCTCTGTAGTCCATGCAGCATGCATCTTGTTGAACCCAAAGATGAAGCACGCCATCAGGACGGCAAACAGAGCGATGGCTGCAACCCACTGGAGCGTGGTCAGCGACTGGATGACGCCGCCAAAGTCTTTCAGGTAGGTGAATATCATCGTGTTGAGCCTTGAGCCCCACTCTGAATAGAGGGCCATGTCGGTCAACCCGAGTATCGTCAACAGGGTCAGTATGATGATGGTATATATCCGAATCAGCCGATACGCCCACTCTTTCTGCCAGAAAGAAAGCATGAGCAGCAGCCCCGGCAGCACTGTCACATAGGCAGCAGCCGAAAGGTCCATGCGCAATCCGTGTACGAACAGTCCAACGATGTCAGATGCCGGAAGCAAACGGGTCAGGGGCATGTTTAACAGGACGAACAGCAGCTTGAACAGTAAAAAGTATAGCAAGAAATACAGGTAGTAGGTCAGCAGGTAGCCAACTGTCCGCTTCAGGTTCATGTTGCGTATCTCCTTTTTCTTCTGACAAAAATGCAGGCCGAAGTGTAGCTGTCGGCCTGCTCTTGATTCGTTGAACTTACTTTCCGGTTGCCTCCGCTGCGTTTCAACGCAGTGTGGCACCAAACTTTTCTTCAAATGCCTTCTGCAGGCGGCTCATGATATTGTCAATCTGACGGTCTTCCAACGTTTTGTTCTCATCTTGCAGGAAGAAGCTCAACGCATACGACTTCTTCCCTGCCGGCAGATTCTTGCCTTCATATACGTCAAACAGGTTGACGCGTTTGAGCAGTTTGCGTTCGGTCTGCATTGCCAGTTGACGCAGGTCGGCGAATTTGACGCTCTTGTCGAGGAGCAGGGCAAAGTCACGGCGCACTTCGGGGAAGTTGGACATCTCGCGATATTCCATCTTGTAGCGTTTGTTTTGCTGCATCAGCCGGCTCCACAGCAGGTCAGCGTAGAAGACTTCTGCATCAATGCCGAACTGACGACGCAAAGCCTTGTTGACGCTTGCAATATATCCGAATTCCTGCTGTCCGAGCATGAGTATCACGCCTTCACCAAAGAGTGTGCCCTGCACTTCGGTGAGCGGCAGGAGCGACAGACGGTCTGTGTCTACGCCAAGCCGGCGCATCACGTTAAACACGTAGGCTTTCAGTTCGAAGAAGGTCGATTTTGTTTCGGCCTGTATCCAGCTCTGTGCTGCCTTGTTGCCGGTCAGCCAGAAGGCCAGATGCATCTCCTCGCTATATGCGGCAAGCGGCTGTCCCTCCTGTTCGGCAGCACTGTCATAGTGATAGCAGTTGCCAAACTCATAGAGCTTCAGGTCAGCATGTTTTCGATTGACATTACGCGCAATGCTCTCCAGCCCGCCATAGAGCAATGACTGCCGCATCACACCCAGATCCTGACTCAGCGGATTCATGACCGAGACGCACCGCGAGAGCGGATAGGCCTCATTGTTTTCATAATAGGACGTCTTGGTGAGAGAGTTGTTCATAATCTCATAG
>JAFUXZ010000026.1 GCA_017470795.1 Paludibacteraceae bacterium | reverse complement strand
GTTATAGCGTGCCGGACGTCCGAAGAACTGCAGCACTGCGCTGTCAGGCGACACGCCCAGTTCGGGCAGTACAACGTATGAGTTGTAGTTGCTTGCGTTCTGATAGAAGCGGATAGCGCCGTCTGACGTGTTCGTGGGTTCAATGGAGTAGGTATACGAAGTGGTGTTGTACGTGATGTTTGCCCGATAGGAGGCTCCCGATCCGTAACCCTTACCGCCGTCCCAGCAGGCGGGTACGCGATAGGTGCTGACGTAGGCGTAGGTAGGATCACTGCTGCGGAAGTTCCATACCGACCCCGGTGCAGCGGCCTCACACGGTGTGCTGAAGGATACGCTGACCCACTCGGTCGTGTCGGCAGCAGGACAGATGGTTGCGACAGACACGTTGTAGCTTTTGTTGGGTTCCAGATTGGTCATCACATAGGTCGTGGTGTCGACGGTGTATGTCTCGGTAGCGGTCTTGACAAGCCACTGCTGACCACTGCTGGCCTTGCCTGATGTGGGCTGCCAGCTGATGGTTGCGCTCTTGGCTTTGGCATCGGCGGTCAGGCCGAGGGGCTTGGTGCACTCGCTGCTCTTGACAATACTGAAGTCATCCACTTCAAAGTAGGTAGTGCTCGATCCTCTGTAGAGACCCATCAGGACGATGTAGCTGCCTTTGTCCTTGAAGGGCGACAGGTCGCGTGCATAGTGTGCAACGGCGGTCGTGCTGCTCGTGATGGTGTCAAGCACGTAGGCGGTCTCCTGAATGGCTTCCAGACTGTCAACGTTGGAGGCAATGGCGATTACGAGTCCGCCGGTCTTCGAGGTTCCTCCGATGAAGTAGTCGAAGGCGAGGGTTGTGCCGTCAAATGTGTCGAAGCTGGGCGTGACGGCAATACATTCGCGGGTGGCACTGTAGATGTAGAAGTCGAGGGATTTCGAGCTGCCGTACAGTGACGAGGTCACGCGCGGATAGGTTGCCTCGGCGTCCTTGTTGCCATAGTAGTAGCGTCCCCAGCAGGCGGGCATGTCGCCGCTTGTCACGTCCTCGAAGTCGTAGCTGACGGGGGTCTTTATCTGTGGCGGGCAGATGGTCGTGAAGGCGCGTTCGTTGGACCACAGACCCGGTTCGCTGCTGCAGATGCTGCGCACCTTGGCCGTGTAGGTCTGTACTTGTCCGAGTCCGCGAATCACGTAGAAGGTGTCCGTCAGGTTGACGTCGACCTTGTATTCGTTCGGACCTTCCACAACGAGGTTGTAGTTGCTGCCGGTCTTCGCCCAGTTGAGGACGATGCTGTCAACATCAATGACGGAGGCCGTCACCTCTGCCGGACTGGCGCAGGCCGGGATGGTGTCGATGCGGATGTTGTCAATGTATACGTGGTCGGCCTTGTCACCGCTTTCGATCATGAAGGCGATGTAGCGGCCATACTCACCGTTGTAGTCACCCTTGTAGCCGTCGAAGCGTACGGTGTAGCGCTGTGCGTTGGCCTGGGTGAGTGGGATGTTGCTGATGTTGGCAGCGGTGTTGAAGGTACTGATGTCTTCCGGGCTGGTGATCACACCGACATTGACCGAACGGGCGTATGAGGCGTTGTTGTAGGCCCATGCGTCGAAGCTGACCTGCAGCAGGCGGATGTCGCTGATGTCAATCGACGGCATGATGGCGTATGCACCGTCCGATGCGGCGTCGACATGCATGTCCAGGTAGCCTGAGTTGCGGTTCGGCGTGGCGGTTGTGCCCTGACGCAGACCAACGGTCCAGCAGCTCAGCTCGTTGACGTCGCTGAAGTCGATGGTCCCGATCTCGCCGACACTGCGCGTCATGCACGCGGTCTTGAAGCCTGCGGGGTTAGACCACTCGGCGCCGTCGCACACGGGTGCTGCATAGGCGTAGTAGGTGGTGTTCTGTTCCAGCAGGTCGTTCGTGAAGACGAACGGATTGGTGTTGGCACTGATGGTGCAGACAATCTGGTCGGCATGGAGCGTGTCGGGACGGAGTGACGATACATTGGCGATGCGGACGTTCCACTTGGTGGCGTCCTTGCTTGTCCATGTCAGTCTGGCGCCGTTGATGGTGGCGTCGTCTGCTTTCAGGTCCTGAATCTTGCCGCATGCAGGAATCAGGTTGACATAGATGTTGTCGATGCACGTGATGGTGTATTCAACAGTTCCTTCTGACAGGATGGTGATATACTCTCCGTTGCCGCTGTATCCGTCAAAGTCGACGATAAACTCGCGGTAGTCGGTGCTTTCGACATGTATCTCCTCAATCTTGTAGAACGTGCTGCGGTCGTTCGGGTCGGTCATCACGCCGACATACAGCGTGTCGGGCTTGCTGCTGGCCTTGGCAAGGAAGCGGAGCTCGAGCTTCTTGACGGGCTCGCTCATGCGCGGGAGTGCAACATACATGGGCTCGGCGTGTGACATGTTCATACCCAGGCCGAAGCATGAGCCGTCGGTGTCGTCGGGGTTGTAGCCCAGCCATGAAGCATGATATACACCCGGGAAGTAGTAGCCTGAGTAGTATACCTGCGGATAGGTCCAGCATGGCAGTTCGGCTCCGACCTTCGGATAGCTCGACATGTCGTTGAAGCCGTTCTCGGTAAACTGCTCAAAGTCTGCGTAGAATGGCAGGGAGTAGCCCTCGTGTGAGCAGTCGGTCCTGAAGTTGTAGATGTCTGTCTTGCTTTCGTCGGTGGCGCAGGCCGGGGTGACGGTGTAGACATAGACTGTGTTGGGAGTCAGACCGGTCACCTTATAGCTGGTCTGGTTGGTCGTGGCGTCAACGATGATGTCGCTGATGCTGCGGCCGACGCGTACGCGCCATGTCTGTGCGCTGCTGCCGTTCCATGCGATGACGCAGCCGCTGTCAGAGGGCGTGGCCTTGATGTCGGCGGCCTCGGTGCAGCCTCTGTTCTTCTCGATGGTGATGTGGTCGATGAATGAGCTGGACTCATAGTCACCGAGCTGCTTGGCGGCTTTCACACCGCGGATAGCGATGTAGTGGTTGCTGCCGGTGTAGCTGTTGAAGTGAACCACACACGGAACGTTGTCGTCGTATGCACCGTTGAAGGTGGCGATGCCCACGAAGGTGGAGGCGTCAAACGGGTCGCTCATTGTGCCGACCTCGACGCGTGAGGTGCCTTCGGAGTGGTCTGCGGTCTCTGCGAGGTAGAACTTGAGCGAGGTGACGCTCAGGGTGTCGACGTAGGGCAGAGCCACATAGTCGCCGTACTGCGTGTAGGGAACACCGTCGCTGTCCAGTTCGCGTCCGCGGAGCTGGAGGGCCTGGTTGCCGTCTTTCGCAGCGGGTGTCGTCTGGTAGGCGGTCTGCGGCCACGACAGGCGTCCGGTGAGCGATGCGCGCAGGGTGTAGGGCAGATAGGTGTAACTGATGTCACCACGTGTGTAGTTGTGCAGTTCTGAGGGGGTGTAGCGCGGCTCAGAGGTTTCAAAGGTGATGAGGAACGGGTAGTCCGACTCGTTGAGCACCTTGGGCATGAAGATCTTCTCGGGGCGGCTCCACTCACTGACAGCACTGCCCTTTGTGCCTTGCAGGTACACCTGCACGTAGCGCATGTCGTAGCCTTCGGGCAGGGTGATGCGTGCCGGCAGCGATGTGCCGCTGATGCGCGCGATGATGCTGTCTTCCGGCAGGTCGGCAGCGCGGTCGTAGAACACGGCTGTCGAATATCTTACCTTGTCGTAGAAGCCGTCGCCTGTACCCTTGGCGAGGATGATGTTGTAGCCGGTGGCACCGTGCAGCTTGCCGTCAAGCGCGATGGTGTTCCGCCCGGTCATGCTGATCCGGAGCTCGGTCGGACGGGAAACGGCAGGAGCGGTCTCTATCGTGAGGTTGTCAAGGTAGAAGAGGTTCTTCTGGTCGCTGAAGTTGGACAGGAAGGCGATGTGCTTGCCCTGTCCCTGATAGCCGGCAAAGTTGACGACAAACTCCTCGTAGCCGAAGTTGTGCTGAACGGTCACGGTGTCAACGGGTGTGAAGGTCGTGATGTCAGCCGGATTGGTCATGACACCGACAATCAGTCGTGGGGTGAACCCTCTGTAGTGTGCGCTGTAATATCCTGACCCGATGAAGCGTGCCTGCAGTGTGCTCACGCCGGGGCAGTCGAGCTCGGGCGTGGCGGTGTAGACATACTCGCCGGCCGGGATGGGCGTGTCGCAGTCGCGTGCGCCGCTGAAGATGAGTGCCGACGTGCTGTCGGGTGAGTATGACGGGCGGAAGTAGCTCGAGGTGCCGGTGTTGATGAAGGGCATGTAGTCCATCTCAACGCCGCTTCGCATGATGCTTGTCCCGTAGGTCCATGTGTTGACGTGACTGATGGCCGAGGCCTGATATTCACGGTTGAAGTTTTCGGTGTAGGGAAGGCTCTGCAGGTTGTCGGTCTTGAAGAAGAACTTCGCCGTGGCCGACATCTCGGTCTGGCAGTATGAGCGGATGTAGACGTAGTAGGTCGTGTTCTGCTCCAGGTCGCTGAGGCTGACGCTGTAGTCGTCGGTGAGCCATTTGTGATAGATGAAGTCGGCTGCCGTGAGGTCTTCGTAGTTCTCTGCTTCGCGTGCCGTGACAGCCACGAGGAAGGAGTCGGCGTCCAGACTGCCGGCATAGCGGAACGTGGCAGCATGCGGAGCCGTGTTGGCGCTGAAACCGTAGGGCGTCTCGCAGGTGGGGTAGGGACGGATCTGAATGTCGTCGAGCGCAATGCCGCGGCCTCCGTTGTCCGTGCCTTCAAACATCACCTGGTAGGTGGCACTCTTGGCATCGAGCAGCAGGGTGTCGGTCTGCCAGCGGTCAATGCGCTTGCCAAACTCGCCGTCACCGAGCAGGATCCAGCGTGACTGGGCCGATGTGCGGTAGTACACACGCAGGGTGTCCACATCGCCGGCATAGGCCGACTGCACGTGGGCAAACACCACAATCGGGTTGATCACGTTCGTCAGGTCCATCACAGGCGAAATCAGACGCTGCACGTAGCGCTGGGTCTGATTGGTGTTGTTGCGCAGGGCCAGGTGGTACGAACCCTCGTAGTTGCCGCTCGGATAGGCCGACGTGGCATCTTCGATGGTCCAACCGGCAGCACCCCGTGCGCTCTCCTGCGTCCATCCTTCAGGGATGACGCCTCCCTCAAAGTCGGCTTCGAGGAAGATGTTGCCCTTGCCGGCAGCCAGCATATACAGACAGGCTGACAGGAGCAACACAAGCGTTTGAAGTCTCTTCATAAACTTGAAACTGTTAAATGGTTGGAAAAATAAAAGGATATGTGTAGTGAGAAAGCAAGTGTTATGGCACGCCCGCAGGTGCGTCGTGCGCATGAGTGATACAGGATGGTCAGGTGATGCTATGGATAATGGATAAGGTGCATATCTGACGAAGTGAATAACCCAATCGGGTGCAAAAATATGAATTTGACATCAAACCTGCAATCGTTTTTTTTTTTGTTTTTGCCGATACGGTGCTTATGATTTGTTAAACAGACTGTTTTTCAGGCAATTATATTGTACATAAAATTTTCGCCCGCCTGCGCTGCAAGTGCCTGAAGGCAAGTCCGGTTTGGGCAGAGGCGTTTCCTGTGGGCGGAAGCGTCGGGGAGCGGTCCGGCTGCCTGCCGCCGGGGGCTGCCGCGTGCCGGTGGCTGTCCCCGGCCTGAAGTGCTGCCGGCTCTATGGTGCAGGCAGCATTGTCGCTGTCATAGCCGGCGGCGCACATCGGGCTGCAGGCTTCCTGCGGTCAGCGTCTCTCGGCGTCGTTGTGCCGCAAAGTGTCCGCCGCCGCAGTACCTGTGGGCTGCCGCGTCAGAGGTCTCATCCGGCAGCCCGTCGCCAACGGCAGTGCCCGTCCGTCAGCCTTCAGCCTCCAAAATCCGGCCTGTACATGCTTCTCCACATGCCCGACGGCCGCTGAGGCCGTGTTGCTCCTGCCGCAGCAGCCTCTTCATGCCGACCGGCTCCGCCTGCCGAAAATCTGCTCCGGAGTGCAATAATCTATGCTTTTCCGTCAAAAAATACACATACAGCACAAGGTGACGGTCTAATTTTGCAGGCGTAAAATTGTCAGAAGACCCGTGAGAGACATCACAATGACAAGAACAGCATCCTTGACCATCGGCCGTGTAGGTGATTTTGACACGGACCGTGCGAATGGCGCCGCCCTTCGGGGGGGGCTAATCTATTCGCGCACAAGGATTTAAGCACCAATAAGCATATCAGCATCATCAAGGCTGTAGCCGCACGTAGCATCGTGTCGCTATGGCCTTTCTCTGTTCCCGGCACGAGGTGCCGGGACGCTCGTGGCATGTCCGTCACCTGACGTGCACCCATCCCCACCGCAAACACATTCAACAAAATATAACAACAACAAACAATCCCTACTTTTATGAAAAAACACTTTACACGATGGCTCGCCATTATGGCGGCTACATTCGTAACTGCCTCATCAGTGTGGGCGCAGACCGGTGTTCACATGCCGGGCAAGTATGATGACCTGCCGGAAAACGGCGGCTACGGCATCACGCTTACCGAGATGGACGACATGTATTACGAGGTCTACTACCAGTCGAAAGCATCCCTAAACACTGCTGCTCAAGCTGTCCAGACCATTGCCGACGCACAGCAATACAGAATTATTGCGGCTGATACCAAGAAAGAGGCAACTGTCCTTTCTTCATCGAATGCAAACAATTCAGGATATACCTTTTCCGGTCAGGACTGGCTGCTTTTTACCGGGAAAAGCGGAAACGGGCTCTCCATGAGTAACTTCGATATTCCGGCAACAGCTAACGGGGAATTTTACAGAATATCTCCTACGGCCGGACTCACCCGACAACTGACGGATTTCAAATTTCAGGAAGGTATATCTCTTAAAATTAAGGTAAAGGGTTACAGCCAGTTCTCGATACTTGGTGCCGATAATAGCAACAACGGACAGAATCCGTCGAATACCAACAAGAGAAACTTCATCATCACCATTGATGGCGTAGATGTTACGCGTGCCAGTGAAGTCAACAACACGGAAACTATCAGGCGATATGACATTGACATAAACACCGAGCACACGATTGAGATTGGTGCAGTGGGTGCTTCCAACAGCCGCTTGATGGGCTTCTCATTGGCTTATCCTGCCGAGATTGAACAGCCTGACGAACCCATCGATCCTGTTATCAAGCAAAAGATCAGCACGGCAAAAGTGGGCGATGTGATTGACCTGACAGAAGCATTCACCTCCACTAACACGAAAGTTGCGCTCACCTTCAGTGGTGATGACGTTGTCGGGACAACATTCACTCCCACCACAGGCAAGGACTATACGATTACTGTCAGCCAGGCTGCTGTTGAAGACTGGTTTAATGCCTATAGCGACACCTATACGATTACGGTGTCCGAAAACGTCTCATACGTTATCCCGACATCTGTGCTTACCTTGCCCAACATCACGAACGACTTTGCAGGTAAGGTAACCCCGGGCTACTACGCAGAAGCAGGCGACTGGTATGTCTTCAACGCATTCGAGCTCTATCAGTCGAAGTCAAAACAGACATGGACCGACTACACAGCTTCAGGTTCAGGCTCAGCGACAGTGTCCAGTCCTGAAGCACCGTTCAAAGGTAGCAATGCATGGACTAAAGCCTCTGGAGTCGATAATATCACCGCGACAATGAATACTAAAGATAACCGTAAATACTACTATCAGGTAACTAATGTAGAAGAAGTTCGTGCTTTGATAAAGAGTGGATCGACAAGCCGAACTGTCTCCATGAACGTTTACGAGTCAGGACGGGCAGCTGTGGTGAAAACGGCAAGTGATAAAACCAACAACGATGTGGTTCTCAAGCTTGATGGGCTTGATCCCACAAAGACCTATGTGGTTGAACTGTGTAACGACAATACGTCTAATTCAAATCTCTATGAAATAGCCTTCAAGGCACCATCGAAACCCAAACTCACGGGAGCATGGAGTGCTTCCGAGGCGACCGTCTATGTGGGCGATGAGGTAACGGCTCCCACCTTCAGCGTGACTGCCGATAACGATGCCGTGCTCAACGGCACAGAGTACACCGTGACCTACAGCCTGAAGGCAGGCAGCGATGACATCATCACCATCGCCGGCGACAGCAAGAGCTTCACGCTCAACAACAGTGCCGCAGGTACGGCCACCCTCGTGGCTACCCTCACCTCGACTAACGAAGAGGCCTACGTGGTTGAGACCGCCACCTATGAGTTCGCCTACACCGTCAAGGCCAAGACCCCCGTTCTTGAGCTTAACGAGACCGAAGGCACCATCGCCCTGGGCCGCATGCAGACCGAAGGCAGCGTCACCTTCACCCTCACCGGCGCCTTTCTCACCGGCGCGACCGGCATCACCGGCCTTGCCGCAGGCATGACCCTCAGTCCTGACGCATTCAGCCTGACCGACGGCGCCGTAGAACAGGAGTTCACCCTCACCTACAGCAGCAGCGACGAAGCCAGCGGCACCGCCACCATCACC
>JAFUXZ010000025.1 GCA_017470795.1 Paludibacteraceae bacterium | reverse complement strand
AGATTCACCTCATAGTAGAACTGCTGCTCACTGAGGTTGTGCTTCATCACCAGTCCGAGTTGATGGAAGAGTTCCAGACTGTTGTACACCGTCGTGCGTGAAGGGTGGTTGCGCGGGTGTGTCCTGACCAGCTGCTCATGTATCTCGTCGACGGTGTGCATGCCGGTGAGTGAATACATGGCGAACAACACGAGGTCGCGGTCTGCCGATTTGCGCATGCCGTGCGTGCGGATGTACTGGTGCACCTGGTCGTGGGCGATGATGTAGGCTTGCTCGCGGGTCATGGATTGTTGCTTGTAATATCTTTCAGCTCATCCCAGGTGACGCTTGCCAGTCTTGCAATGGGCTGGCAGAGGTGTGAGCTGCGCACGGTCGGCGACTGCTGTACCCGTCTGTCGGTATCGAGCAGAAAGATTGCGTTGATGATGATACTTGCCGTCAGTGCATATTTCATCAGTCCGAAGAGCAGTCCGCCAAGGGTATTGATGACGCCAAGGTCGATGGACTCTATGAGCCTTGTGAGCAGTCCGGCACACAACCTGATGGCGATGGCTATCAGGATGAAGGCAATGATGTATGACAGTGTGTGTGCATGCTGCGCTTCTACTTCGTGCTGCACCAGCATGGTTGCCACATACGGCGCAAAGCGCTTGGTCAGGAAGACGCCTGCCACGAGTATCACCACTGTGGCAATCTCGCGCATCAGTCCGTGCCTGAAGCCGCGATAAGTGCCGAAGGCGAGGATAATCAGCAAGACTATGTCAAGCGCATTCATGCAGTGCTGCGTATTGGTCTGCACGAAAGATTGAAAACCGAGTCATGGACGCGTCAGCGGTGGCTCGGTTTTCAATCTTTCTGTCATTGTCTGTTGTTAGTTGACCGGTCTGTCTCGCTCCATTCTTTGGGTTGCCAGAGCTCTCCGGCGGCGTTTTTGAAGTCGACTAAGTCGTTGACTGTTCCGTTCAGGCCGATGCCGCGGATGGAGATTGACCAGTCGGAGTTGTCTGATGCATAGCGGGGGTTGTCGAAATAGAAGCCCACGATGCCCACAATGTCACCGACATACTCGGCGTCGGGCAGGCGGTAGTAGGCAAACTTGGCGTACTCGCTGACAGAGGTGCAGCACATGTTGCCGAGTTCGTCCGCAAAGGCGCGGCTCTGTGAGAACCCGATGAAGTTGGTTGTCGGAGCGAAGACACCGCTGTTCTCGTCTGTGCGCGGGTCTCCGTCAGAGCAGTTGGTCGGATTGCCGTTTGTGTCGAAGTATTGATTGGTGAAGTGAACGTTCTTGATGCGTACGAAGCGTCCGGCTACTTCATCAATGTTGCCGTTCAGGATTTCGGGAATGGTGATGTCGTTAATCACCACCTTGTCGGGTTCTGCCTGTCCGTATATGGTGGTGGCTTTGGTGAACCGGTTGAGTGGGATGCGCCCGATGACCCAGCCGACTTTCCCGTTGGCGTTCATCGCGAGTGTGTTGTTGTTGTATGATGCCACGCCGATTTCATATTGGTTGGCATACTTGCCGATACACAGTCCGTTGAGCCGTATTCCGATGAGTGTTCCGTAGGGATAGAGACCGGAGATGCTTGATCCGTCGACCGAGATCTTCATGCCGCGTTTGGGGTCATTGATGTCTTGGATCACGAGTGTTTTGTAGAGGTTGCCGGCCATGTCATCCGACACGACGCGTCCCACGAGGATGATGTCGGGTCCGCCGCTGGGGATGGTGTCGATGGTAAAGAGGTTGGAGCCATAGTCTCCGTTGGCACGTTGGCGCACGGGCTGATACACTCCTGACGCGGTGGTGTAGTTGGCTATCAGGTCGGCCACAGAGATGCTCGTCGGCACTTCGGTGTTCGTGTTGGGTTGTGGTTCGTCTGTTTCGCAGGCTGTCATGCCGATGAGGGCTGCGACGGCCATGCACAGGTATAGTCTTGTTTTCATGTTTCTGATAAGGTATTTGCCGGTTAGAATTTATAGGTCAGCGACAGGAAGAAGTTGGCCCCCCATGCATAGTAGTATTTTGCAGGGTATTTGTAGACGTTGGGTGAGATGCGCTTGAGTTGTCGCCGATTGGTTCCGGAGCCTTTATACTGCCCCTGTTCGCTCAGGCTTGCGATGCGTCCCTGCTGATAGCCGCCGGTTTTCATGTGCGTGTTGTTGAGCAGGTTGCTGACGCTCAGGTTGATGCTCAGTGAGCGGCGTTGTGGCAGGTAGATCAGTTTGCCGACCGACAGGTCAACGAGCAGGCGGTTGTACCAGTGTGCGTCAACGAGGCTCTCTTGGTCAGACAGCTGGTTGTAGGGTGCGGCTACGACGGGATGTCCGTATTGGTCGTATGCAGTGGTGCCGTCGTCGTTTTTCGCAAGGGTATAGTGCACGTCAGAACTTGTCCCGTCGGCGTGTACACCGGTATACATGCCCTTCATGAGGTGTGAGGGGGCAAAGTCGAGGTAGTTGCGGTCGAAGTAGCTTACTGTGACGTCGGCGAACCACATCTTCGGATGGAAGAAACTCAGCTTGAGCGATCCGGCCAGTTGCGGGCCTGATGCTACCTTGAGGCCTTTGGTGTAGACCGAGTCGAGCACTTCGTAGACAGGCTCTCCGGCGGCATCGTAACTGAGTGCCATGCCGTTTTCGGCACTGACAACGGCGAACGCGTCGCTCGTGTAGTGGTGGTCAGACAGCGAGAGGGCTCCGGCGAGGGTGAAGTAGGTCCCGAGCTTGACAGAGGCTCCGAGCTCGACGCCCTGGTTAATCTGGTCAAGGTCGGTCATGGCGTAGTTGACGAAGGTGTTGTAGCTGTCGTCATAGTAGCCGCTGAGCTCGGTGACGCCCAGCTGGTGTGTGCGGAATCCGGTGATGCGTCCACGGAAGATGGGGTAGTTCCATTCGTAGCTGAGGTCGTAGCTCAGCACCTTCTGGCTCTTGAGGTCGTCGATGGTGCGGTCGTGGTTGCGGACGGAGATGTAGGCGTTGCGTGAGTAGGGGGCGCGCCTTTCTGCGAGCACGTTGGCTTTCAGAGTGTTGCGTCCGTTGATGTGATATGTGATACCGGCTTTTGCCGAGGGGTCGAGGAAGCGGTGCGTGAGGCCCTTGCCTTTTGAGCTGTAGATTTGTTTGTAGTAGTCGTGCGCATCGTCGTATGCAACGCCGGTCATGTTGAGGGCGTAGACGCGTGCGAGGTAGTCGGCGCGTCCGTTCTCCATGAGGCCGAGGCGGTAGAAGCTGTTGTAGGTGGCTTTGAGGGCGTAGTAGAGGTCTACCTTGCTGAACTTCCACTCGTTCTGCAGGAATGCTGCGGCATTGAACATGAAGATGTGGTAGTTGTAGCCGAAGATGTCTCCCTTCTTGACTACGCGGTTGGGATTGTCCATGT
>JAFUXZ010000228.1 GCA_017470795.1 Paludibacteraceae bacterium | reverse complement strand
CTTGTTATCTGATGATTATATTTGCGTAATCAGGCGTTGGGAAGGGGGATTATTTACGTCGATAGAACGCTCTCGGGATTTCCGGATTCCAACCGTCCTCCCCCGACAAAACAATCTGCGGAGTATAGACGGAAGCTTCTGACGGCGTAAGTCTGTGCGCCCAGCTGACCCTCATGCTTTGATCCGCACCGGCTCCGACATTGTCATACTCGCCGTAATAGGTACTTGCGTGCGAATCCGGTTTGTTCCAGTCATGCCAACCTTTGGGTAATATGTGCGCTCCCAGATTACATGAGACGTAAACCGTCTGTGCATATATCCGCCACGGACGACCCAGATAGCATTTGGTCACCCCCGAATCGGCCGTCAGGCTGCAACGGTGGAAAACGTAGCCGAACCGTTGTCCCTGCGGCGTACTGGCGGCCGTAATGTATGAATTGCGCTTACTGTGTATGCGGCAACGCTCAAACACAGCCACGGACCAGCCGAAGATAAAGTCTGTCGTCCCCTCTATGTAGCAGTTTTTATAATACTGACGGCTCCCTGCCGCATAAGTGAACAGCGTATCCTGATGCCCGATGAAACGACACTTCACGAACACGACGCGGTCACCACTCACGTGTGCAGCCACCGCCTGCCCCACTTCACCTGCATCGTTTTCAATCGTGAGACCTTCGACATACAGGTCATCGGCAAAAGTGTAAAACGTCGCAGACCCTGATGTTCCGACTTCTTCGCCTGAGAGGCCGATGGTGTGTGCACTGTTGCCATACACCAGACGAGTTGATTTGGCTCCGTCGCCGATGATGGAAAGCAGTTGCTTGGATGCAGGGATAATCACTCTTTCTCTGTACACCCCCGACTTCACGCGGATGTAGGTACGCGTCTTGCGAAAATCAGGAACGGCATTGACAGCCTCCTGAATCGTCCGATAGTCTCCTGTGCCATCAGCGGCAACAACGATATGCGGAGTGGCACGTGCCAACTCAACAGCGGCAAGAATGAAAGTGCCGACCGACTTGGGATCGTCATCGCGTACGGGCTCGCCGACATAGTATTCGTAACTCCCATTACGATAGGGGTTGCCTCCCAGCCCGGCCACTGCACAGCAATCTCCAATGCTCCACTGTCCATCGGACTGAACATGTACACTATGCCTGCATATACCGTCAAAACTCTGACGAGCCGTCTGAAGATATGATTCCGGCAGGTAGCCGAGGCGAACGGCTTTGCACATGGCATATACGAACATCAGACTGCAGCTTGACTCCAGATAGTTGCCCTTTCGCCCCGGAGCATCTACGACCTGATACCACATCCCTGTGGTCCGGTCTCTGTATTTCAACAATCCTGCACACACACGCTGCAACACTGACACCAGCTGATTACGGCCGGCATAGTCGTCAGGCAGTTGTTCCAGCACGTCAACAAGCGCCATCACATACCAGCCGATGCTACGCCCCCAGAGTTGAGACGAACAACCGGTTTGGGGGTCTGCCCACTGCTGGGTCCGGCTCTCGTCCCAGCCATGATAGTTCAGTCCGCTCTTTGCGTCACGCGTATGTCTGTCTACGATTACAAACTGACGCACGACATCGTCATACAAACTGTCTGCGTCATGTTCAGACGCATAGCGCACAGCAAAAGGCTGCGCCATGTATAGGCCGTCAAGCCACATCTGATGCGGATAGATTTTCTTGTGCCAATATCCTCCCTCAGAGGTGCGCGGGTGCGAAGTTAACTGATTGTACAGCAGATTGGCGGCATTCGCATACTCGGGACGCGGATTATATCGATTAAGGTCGAACAGAAACAGACCGGCATTGATGCGGTCAAGGCTGTACTCTCCGGCCTTATAGGTCTTGATTGTGCCGTCTGAATTGACGAAATAATCAGCATAGGCCTGTACGTAAGACAGATAGGCAGTGTCTTCCGTATATGCATACAACTGAAGCATCGCATGAGCCAACAGTCCTTGAGTGTAGTTCCACTTAGGACGGTTCTCAAAGTCGGACAAACAAAGTCGGGGAGTTTTGGCTATCTGGGCATCCGCCATGTGCACGGCCTGCTGCACGTAATCTTCAAACGTACGGCCGGTCGCCTGCTGCGCCCTACTCTTTGCCGAAACGGAGACAACGGCAAAGCACACTGACAAGCAGAGACACAAACAATATCTCATCATGACAACTCCAATAGCCCCTCAGGCAGGTCTGCAAATATCTGATGCTGCTCGTAATTCACCTCATATACCAGTGCATCATTGGCCGGTATGAGATGTCCGTTATCTAACACAAACAGCGCATTCATCGTCGACTCATCCACATGCTGTACTATCCCTATCGGGCCAAGCACACGGTCAATCAGCGTAAAGCCCGTCAATGAAGACAGCGTCAACTCCTCCCCGGCATCCGCCTCCGGCTGATAACGACGGTGCAGATAGATTACTTTATCGGCCAACGGCCTTACTGCTGCTTCCGAATCCAAATCAACAAACTTCAGCAAAGCCGACGTTTCGGTCTTAAAACGGTAGGACTCGATATAGAAAGGCACCAGGATGCCGTCCATATCAAACACAAAAAACTCGGCTTCTGCATCATCGAAGCGCGTATCGGAAAACGTACATGCAATCTCTCCGCCCAAGCCATGCGGCTTATGGGTTCTGCCGATTTCGCAGACATCTGCCAGTTCTATCATACTTACGGATATAGAGTTTGTGTCATCACTTCATGGTATCGGTCTGAACATCACACGAAAACGTCTGTCACACGGATTCATGCAGAAGCCAGTCAAGCAAGCCCTTACAGGCATCATACAGAATGTCAAGTACATTCTCAAAACCTTGCGCACCACCGTAATATGGATCAGGGACGCAATCTGCCTGATAGCGTTGGCAAAAATCACTCATCCGACGAACCTTCAGCATCGATTCATAGGTTGGAGCCAACGCACAGACATCGTCATAATTACCCTCATCCATGGTCAGTATCACATCAAAACGGTCAAAATCTGAGGGACGGATCTGACGTGCCCTATGTGTCAGGTTGAGACCACGCCGCGCTGCATGTGCACGCATCCGGCTATCGGGAAGTTCACCTGCATGATAACTGATTGTTCCTGCCGAATCCACCTCGAAGGCATCAGTCATCTGCGCAGCATCCACGTAACCCTGAAAAACGGCCTGCGCTGCCGGGCTGCGGCATATATTGCCCATGCAGACAAACAGCACACTCGTCTTTTCCTTCATAAGTTACTAACAATAATGCACTTACATCGGCCCTCGCCACTCTCAACGGAGCCGGTCGACCGAACGGACCAGTTCTTCGTCGCTCCGGATAGCACGTATTGACATCACCGAAAGCACAATGTTTATCAGCATCAGACAGAAAGCAAAATACATGTGCCACGTTGTCTCGTGTCCCAATTCTGCCAGAGCAGACTTGGTCGAAGACAAGCCGAGAAAGAACAGGACGTAGTATCCCACCATCAACACCGTGTCGAACACAAGAAGGCGTTGCTGCATTGTCCGATTCTTATACATGAAAAAGGCGACTACGGCCACAATGGCTATCGCAAACAAGAGCACATAAATCCACCACATGTTCAAAATCGTCTCTCCCTGCTCTCCAGCAGCCACGAAGCCCGGAAACTTGAGTTCATAGGTCTTGCCCGAAGTCTCTTCCATCAACGATGCCACAGGCACGAACGCCATAACCATAGAAAGAATGGCTATGACAGCCATATAGAGCGATTGAATTCTTTGCCACATAAGTCAGTATAAATTTAAGGTTAATCACATGCTGATAGGAGCAAATGCCAGCTGACGGACATCCCGTCAAACAATCGGTTGACCCTTCCCCCTCATCCTTTGCTGAATTGTTTCTGTCTGTATATCCGTTCAATAATGTCGACAACCATCGTACCGTCATGGAGCGTTGTTGTCGGTCGGGCATGCCCATTGAGCGTGTCTATCACATTCTGAATCACATAGCCATGATTCTGGGCAGAGCCTTTGTACATGCCATAATCATTGGGAGGATTGGAGGGAGCCAATTCGGGCATCTGATAATTTTGTATATTGCAGTATGCCACCTTGTCCATATACTGCCCCGCAACGCGCACCGTTCCATGTTCGCCTATGATTGTGATGCTACTCTCTAAATTGGAATCATATACGGATGTCGAATAGTTGAATGTCCCCATTCCGCCATTCACAAAATCGAACGTAACAAAACCCGAGTCCTCGAAATCAGTCAGCGTCTGATGATTAAAATCAGCAAAACGCGCTTTGATATTCGTAATATCTCCCAACAGCCAATACATAATGTCTACAAAGTGGGAGAACTGTGTATAGAGCGTACCGCCGTCAAGATCAGCTGTTCCGTGCCACCCGCGTGGCATGTAATAGCGCGAATCCCGGTTCCAGAAACAGTTGAGTTGCACCATATAGACATCGCCCAACAGCCGTTTATCCATCACGTCCTTCAGCCACACAGAGGGAGGTGAATAGCGATTCTGCATGACACAAAAAACACAACGGTTCACCTGTTCAGATACCTGACGAATCTGTTCGGCACTGCTGCGTGAGAGGGTGACAGGTTTTTCTATCACTACATGATGGCCGGCACGGAGAGCCTGAATGGCTAATGGAGCATGCAGACCGTTGGGAACACATATATTGACAACATCCACATCGGGACACGCGGCAAGCATATCCTCCAAAGAGCGGTAGTATGGCTCTTGGATATCATCACACCCAGTGGCCGATTTATCCCGAACATCACATACTGCAGACAAGACAGAACATGGATTTCGCCGAATCATTTCGGCATGCCGTTTGCCGATATGTCCCTGTCCCACGACAGCAAATCTAATCACTCTGTCCATCAGTATCTATTTTATGAGACTCACACAACCGTCTTTAAGTCTGTATTGCTCGTTCGTAACAGGGCAGACCGCCTCGCCATTCGCATCAAAATTCAGACGTTCGCCATGTCTGCTCACCCATCCTGCCCGTTGTGCCGGATTGCCTACCATGAGAGCAAATGCAGGAACATCGCATGCTACCACAGCCCCGGCGCCGACCAGAGCATAGGCACCAATCTCATGTCCACATACAACGGTGGCATTTGCACCAATCGTAGCGCCTTTTCTGACTATAGTACGCAGGTATTCATGTTTGCGGCATATCGGACTGCGCGGATTCTTAACGTTCGTAAAAACCGCTGACGGACCAATAAAAACATCGTCTTCAAGTTGCACGCCGGCGTATATAGACACATTGTTCTGGATTTTCACCCCATTGCCAATCAACACATCCGAAGCCACAAATACATTCTGACCTATGTTGCAGTTCGCTCCGATGCAACATCCATCCATCAGATGCGAAAAATGCCAAATATGCGTTCCGGCTCCAACCCGGCAACCTTCGTCTACGACAGCCGTCCGGTCTATATATACCGACTGGTCAATCATGTGCATTCTGAATACCGGTGTAGTTGGATGGCGTAATTTGCCGCAGTTCATTTTTGATGGCATCAGAGACTTGCAGCGAGTCTATAAAAGTCATGATATCCTGCTTTGTTATTGCTGTATTTGTACGCGTCAACGCCTTCAGCGCCTCATACGGATTGGGGTATCCCTCACGTCGCAGAATGGTCTGAACAGCCTCTGCCACAACAGCCCAATTCTGCTCCAAATCTGCCGCTATCGCCTCTTGATTCAACAGCAGTTTACCCAACCCTTTTTGAATGCTTTGCGTCGCTATCATGGTGTGAGCAAAGGGTACGCCTACATTACGAATCGTTGTCGAATCGGTCAAATCACGCTGCAGTCTGGACACGGGCAGTTTCCGCGACAAAAACTCAAGGACACTATTTGCCAGCATCAGATTGCCTTCTGCATTCTCAAAATCTATTGGATTCACTTTATGCGGCATGGCACTACTCCCCACCTCACCTGCTTTTATCTGCTGCTTGAAGTAGTTCATCGAGATGTACATCCACACGTCACGGCACAGGTCTACCAAAATCGTATTGATACGCTTCACCGCGTCCAGCTGTGCTGCCAAATAATCATAGTTAGAAATCTGTGTTGTCCACTGCTCACGCTGAAGCTGAAGCTGCGTTTCCAAAAAATGATTTGCAAACGCCACCCAGTCAACCGTAGGATACGCCACGTGATGCGCATTGAAGTTACCTGTTGCCCCACCGAATTTTGCCGTACATGGAGTTGACAACAAAGTGGCTAGTTGTTCCTTCAGCCGATACACATATACCATCAGCTCTTTTCCCAATCTGGTCGGAGAGGCCGGCTGTCCGTGTGTCTTTGCCAGCATCGGAACGTCTTGCCACATAGCTGCCCGTTCCTGCAGCATCTTGATAACCATCAGCATCTCCGGAAGGTAAACATTCTGAATTGCCTCATGCACCGACATCGGGAGAGCCGTGTTGTTGATATCTTGTGAAGTCAGGCCGAAATGGATAAACTCTTTGTATTGGGCTAATCCAAGTAAGTCAAAGCGAGACTTAAGGAAGTATTCCACGGCCTTGACGTCATGATTGGTTGTCTTTTCGATTTCTTTAATCTGCGATGCATCCGCCTCGCTAAAGTCCTCAACAATCTGACGCAGAGCTTGAAAGGTCTGCTTATCTATTCGTGAAAGTTGCGGTAGGGGTAACTCACAGAGAGCGATAAAGTATTCAACCTCCACTTTTACTCTGTATCGAATCAACGCATATTCTGAAAAGTAAGATGCGTATGGTTCTGTTTTCGAACGGTAGCGTCCGTCTATCGGTGATATAGATGTTAACACGCTATATATTTTTAGATATTGACAAACAATGATTTGCTAACGAGAAAAGGTATCCGAAATCATGCCTGAGCTCCATCGCTGTGCTACATTTAGAAGAAAGCACGTAGGATGTCGTTCAGATTCGCATAAATCAGGAGCGCAAAAATCAATGCAAAACCAACAGACGTGGTCCGCTCCATGAATTTATCGCTCGGCTTACGTCCGGTGATCATTTCATATATCAGGAAGATAAGATAGCCACCATCAAGCACAGGAATCGGAAGAATGTTCATGAATGCAAGGATGATGCTCAAGAATGCCGTCATGGACCAGAATACCGGCCAACTCCAACGCTCAGGGAACATCTTACCTATTGCTCCAAAGCCGCCCAATTGCTTGGCTCCTTCCTTCGTAAACACGACCTTAAACTGTTTGACGTAGCCGGTAAGCGTCTTCCAACCCATCTTAATGCCAGCCGGAATAGCGGGGAAGAAGGCGTATTTTTTACGCTCAACTTTGAGATAGGTTTCAGGACTGCGGTACAGGACACCCAACTTTGCGTCATCACCAAGAGTGACATCTACGACATGCCGCTCCTGATTGCGATAGTATTCAAGTTGAATGGTTTTTCCCGCGTTGGCCTGGAGTTGCTCTTGAACGTCTTGAAAGGCTTGTGTCGACACACCATTGATACCCACAATAGAGTCGCCTCCCTGCAGGTCGGCCATTGCTGCAGGGCTCCGACCCGACACATCGTCAATGACAAACGGGAATCGAAAATCAAACAGATCGGTAGCCTCGTTGGCCAATACCTGCTGTGTAAAATCTGACTGCATCGTCAGACATACAGTATCTGCCCCACGCGCAACGAGCACAGACTGTTTACCGTCTATCAGAAGCCACTCCGCAACGTCTGCTGTCGTCTCCGGGATCATGCCGTCAATAGAGATGATGCGGTCGCCATTCTGGAATCCCTGCTGCTTCATTAGTTCACTATACTGCAAGCCGTACGCTGCGTTCTGCATCGGCACGTATGCCACACCCCATTTCATCAGGATGGCTGCATATATGAGCATCGCCCCAATCAGATTGAACAGGACTCCGCCCACGATAATCAGCATGCGCTGCCATGTCTTCTTGGCTCTGTATTCGTATGGCTTCATCTCACTTTGCAGTTCGGCTGCCGATGTTGTCTCATCGACCATGCCGCAGATACGGCAATAGCCCCCAAATGGAAGCCAGCCAATGCCCCACTCCGTCGTTTCCGGATATCGCCGCCAATCGTCGGCTGGAAGGGTTGCGAGTTCTGCATCTGACAGCGGTTCGTACATAATTCGCCCTTTGCTGTCCTTAACCGCACTCCCTTCGTCATCTACTTTCATCTTCAATGATTCTTCCACATTCGGAGCGAACCACTTGACATTCCATTTTCCATTTATCTTCTTAAACCGGACAAGTGACCGCCGAAGGTTGAAGAACATATAAAACTTTTCCACGCGCACGCCGAAAATTCTCGCCATCGTGAAGTGCCCAAATTCATGCAGCACCACAAGCAATGACAGGCTTAATATAAGCTGTAGCAATCTAATCCAAAAGGTCATGCTCTATTTTGTTTGAAATCAAATAACCGCGTTTTTGTTTGTGTCCGCAGAGTTACGCTCATCTCGACAAACTACAACGCTATCAGAATCTTTTTATTGTGTCATGCCATGTATTCACATGCCATCCGCCGCGCTTCGGCATCTGTCTGTACATAATCGTCATAAACCGGTTTGGCGATATACGGCGTGTGCTGCATGGTGCGTTCGATTACATCACTCATGCGCAGGAAACTTATCCGGTTCTGCAGAAATCCCTGGACTACCACTTCATTGGCAGCATTCAGTATACAGGGCATATTCCCGCCCTGACGGATAGCCTCAAAGGCCAGTGACAGATTGCGAAAACGGCTGACATCCGGCTTTTCAAACGTAAGCGATGCCGCATGAGTGAAGAAGTCAAGTCGGTCGAAATCTGATGCTGCCCTGTCAGGATAG